>NZ_JAYSBG010000058.1:0-14343 GCF_041915505.1 Rhodoblastus sp.
TCGGCGGCAAGCCGTCATCGGTGGCGGTGCGGCTGGCGTTCCTGTCGCTGATCGTCGGCTTCTTCCTGGTCTGGCTCGACATCAAGCCGATGGACGTGCTGCTCGGGCTGCGCGGAATCGTCCAGCACTTCTGGGCCATGGGCTTCGATGCGATTCGCGGCGTCGCGGAATATGTCGTGGCCGGCGCGGCCATCGTGATTCCGATCTGGCTGGTCCTGCGCCTGCTCGACATGCGCGGCAGAAACTAAGCCTTTCCGGCCGCTTTCACGCAGCGGGCCCCTGCCTTATTATTTCGGTCATACTGGGCTGTTACGGCATGAGCATGAGCCATGGCGAAACCGCGTTTGACCGGCCTTGCCAGACCGCCCGCCGGTCGGTCCTGGGGCATCGGCGCGCGCGCCGTTCGGGATTTCCCGCATGACAATTGACCGCGCATGAAAATCTGCATCGTCACCGACGCCTGGCGTCCGCAGGTCAATGGCGTGGCGATCACGCTGTCCAATCTGATCTCGGCGGGGGAAAAGCTCGGCCATGAATTCGTGGTGATCGGGCCCGACCAGTTTCACACCATAGCCGCGCCGTCCTATCCCGAGATCCGGCTGGCTTTGGCCACCGCCAAGGCGGTCGGCGAGTTGATTCGGGCCCATCGGCCGGACCATGTCCATATCGCCACCGAAGGGCCGCTCGGCGTCGCCGCCTCCTATTGGTGCCCACGCAACGGCGAATTGTTCACCACCTCCTATCACACCCGGTTCCCGGAATATGTCGAGGCGCGCTGGCCGATTCCCGCCGCCTGGTCCTATGCCGCGCTGAAAAAATTCCATTCCGGCAGCGCCGGGCTGATGGTCGCCACCCAGACGCTCGCCGACGACCTCGCCGCGCGCGGCTTCCAGCCGCCGATGCTGTGGCCGCGCGGCGTCGATCAGACCCTGTTCCGCCCGATCGAGCCGGTTCCGGCCGAATTGGCGGGCCTGCCGCGTCCTTTCTTCCTTTATTGCGGGCGCGTCGCGCCCGAAAAGAACATCGAGGCCTTTCTGGCTCTCGACCTGCCGGGCACGAAAATCGTGGTCGGCGACGGCCCCTCGCGCGGCCCGCTGCAGGAGCGTTTTCCCGCCGCCCGTTTTGTCGGCGTCAAGGCGCGTCCCGACCTCGCAGCTTATTATTCGGCCGCGGATGTCTTCGTCTTTCCGAGCCGCACCGACACTTTCGGCAATGTGATGATCGAGGCTTTGGCCTGCGGCGCGCCCGTCGCCGCTTTTCCCGTGCCGGGTCCGATCGACGTCATCACCGATCCGCGCATCGGCGTGCTGAGCGAGGACCTGCGTTCGGCCTGCCTCGCCGCGCTGACCCTGTCGCGCGCCGATTGCCGCGCCCACGCGGCGCGCTACACCTGGGCCGAAAGCGCGCGTATTTTCATCGACAATGTGTTTCGCGCCCGCGCTGCTGCGCTGGCGCGGCGCGCCACCGCCTGAAAGCGCCTAAAGCCTGCGGAAGATCAGGCTCAGGCGATTTTCCGGCATTTCGATGATGTCCGGGCCGTAAAAATCATTGTCCTGCGCCACGGCGCACAAAGCCGCCAGATCGCGCAGGCCCCATTCCGGATTTTGCGCCCGCAATTGCGCGTCGAAGGCGAGCAGGCTCGCCGGCGTCTCGACGCCCTCGCGCAGGAACGGGCCATAGAGATAAAGCGCCGATCCGGCCTGGAGCAGGTCGTAAGCCTGATAGAACAGGCCCTCGGTCGCCGCCCAGGGCGCGGCATGGGCCATGTCGATGCACAGGATGACGTCGGCGCGGCAGACGGGCCGGGGCGGGCGCGTGGCGTCGAGCCGCACGGCGGGATTGACGGTCCAGGCGCGCTTGCGGGCGACCCAGGCGTCGATGCTCGCGCGCGCATTGGCGTCGATGTCGGAGGGCTGAAAGGTCAGCAGCGGAAAAGCGCCGGCAAAATGAACGACATGCTCGCCCGAGCCGCTGGCGATTTCGAGAACCAGGCCCCGACGCGGCAGGAAGCCGCGCAGAACCTTGACAATGGCGTCGCGGTTGCGGGCGACGGCAGGCGCATGAAGGCGGGCGTCGATCATGTCGGCGCGAAGCGAAAAGCGTGCCGGATGTTGCTATAGCGTTTTCAAACGAAGTGGATGCCGGTTCGCATAAAGAACCGTGGGTCCGCGAAGCGAATACGCGTCAAAAACAAAAGGCTCTGCCCGTGTTGAGTGTGGGCGTTCTCGATAGCTTTCGATTTTTGTTCCGTTTGCAGCCGGGCGGCGCGAATGTCGCCGGGTTGAGTATCGGACGCATCGACGCCTATCATCGAGACATCGAAAATCTGATCAACCGCCGATGTAATGGTGTCTCGACCGGAGCCTAATGAACTGCTTCGCGTGGGCGAGACGGACGAAGCAGCACCAGCCGTTCGGTTCGGCCCTCATGAAAGAGATGATGGCGCCTGCCCATGGCGTTCATCGCGAGAGGAAAAGCGGAAGGATAAACTGGCGACGCGAAATCGAAATTTAGTGAGGCGTCACTGTAATTTCCCGAGGAGGTATTTAATGAGAAACATTGATGTTTCGAAGATAGTTCCTCTCGATTCAATGCATGGAGAGGATGCAGAAGAAACTGAGCAGCTAAACGCGCTGTTCCAAGAAGCTAAGGCGTACTTAGAATCGTTTAATTGGTGCTACAAGGTGGTCGCTGCATATTTTGGACTTGGTTTTGCAAATCTTATTGGAATATTTCTTTTTGAGATTATCCCGACGTCAAAGTCGGTAGATTCGTTGGTATGGGTGGTCGTAGGCGATATTCCTCCTGCCTACCTAGTGGTAGACAACGCTCCTAATCCAGCATGCGCCTTGGACGCCTATATCGGAGAAATGTCAAAATGGGTTAATGCTGTCGAGGCGGGGCTTCCAGTGGATAATCTGATCCCTGTAAACGTTGCGACGACGAAAGAAAATGCAAGCAGGCTGCATAAAAGGCTTCAATTCTTGGATAGGGAAATCGTGGCCTTATACAAGGACGATCTCATCGAATAAATACGAAAGCCAAAGGCATTCGGGTATTTGAGTGGAATTTTATTGTTAAACAATTTCAGTTACGAGTGGTCAGAGCGATGGCCCACACTCAACGCGGACAGAGCGAAACAAAAACCTAGACCGTTTCAGCGTTTCCTTGAAACGCTGAAACGGTCTAGATCCGACGGAAGATCAGGCTGAGATTATTGGCCGGCATTTCGATCACCTTCGGCGCCGAAAATTCGTTCTCGCGCGCGACCGCCGTCACGGCGTCGAGATCGCGCAGGCCCCATTCGGCATTCTGCCCGCGCAGCCAGCCGTCGAAGGCGAGATTGCTCTCCGCCGTCTCGACGCCCGCGCGCAGAAAGGCGCCATAGACATAGAGCGGCGCGCCGGGCTGCAGAAGCTCATAAGCCTGATGGAACAGGCCCTCGGTCGCCGCCCAGGGCGAGATGTGGATCATGTTGATGCACAGGATGGCGTCGGCCCAGGACAAGGGCCACGGCGGGCGGGCGGCGTCGAGCGCGACGGCGGGCTTGATATTCGGCAGGCCGCTGGCGGCGGTCCAGGCGTCGATGCTGGCGCGGGCGGCCGGATCGGGATCGGAAGGCTGGAAGGTCAGGCCGGGAAAGGCGCCGGCGAAATGCGCGACATGCTCGCCCGAGCCGCTGGCGATTTCGAGAACCACGCCTTTGGCCGGCAGGAATCCGCGCAAGATTTCGACAATGGGCTCGCGGTTGCGGGCGACGGCGGGAGCATGGAGGCGAGAATCGGTCATGGGCCTTTGTGCGCAAGAGTCTTGGGACAGTGACGGAAGCAATGAGGGCGCCACGAAAGCCTTAAAGCCAGTCCTGCGCCGCGCTGCCGACCGCCGGGCCGATCTGCCGCAATTTTCGCGCGCGAAGATGGTCGATCAGGCCCGCCTTGATGCGCTCGATCAGGCCGAGCCCTTCGAACACCAGAGCCGAATAAAGCTGCACCAGCGTCGCGCCGGCCTCGATCTTGGCCCAGGCGGCTTCAGGCGAATCCACGCCGCCGACGCCGATCAGCGGAAACTGCCGATCCACGCGGACAAAGGTCTGCGCCAGCATGCGGGTAGACAGCGCAAACAACGGCGCCCCTGACAGGCCGCCGGTTTCCCGGCGCGAGAGATCGCGCAGCGAGTCGGGCCGCGAAATGGTGGTGTTGGAGACGATCATGCCGTCGACTCCGCGCGTGCGGGCGACGCGGACGATGTCGTCGAGATCGCCGAGCGCGACATCCGGCGCGATCTTCAGCAGCACCGGCCGGCGCGGCTCGGTCGCGGCCAAGGCGTCGCGGGCGTCGAGCACGCGGGCGAGCAGATCGTCGAGCGCCGCCGCCTGTTGCAGGTCGCGCAGGCCGGGCGTGTTGGGCGAGGAGACATTGACCGTGAAATAGGAGGCGACGTCGGCGAAGGCCTCGATCCCGGCGACATAATCGGCAGCGCGGTCGGTCGAATCCTTGTTGGCGCCGATATTGACGCCGACGACGCCGCCATGGCGGGCGCGCGCCAGCAGCCGCTCGCGCGCCGCCTCGTGCCCGCCATTGTTGAAGCCGAACCGATTGACCACGCCGCGATCGTCCCGCAGCCGGAACAGGCGCGGCTTCGGATTGCCGGGCTGCGGGCGCGGCGTCAGCGTGCCGACTTCGGTGAAGCCGAAGCCCAGCCGCAGCAGGGCGTCGGGGACGCGGGCGTCCTTGTCGAAGCCCGCCGCCATGCCGATCGGATTGGGAAAATCGAGCCCAAACACATTCTGGCCGAGCAGGTCGTGATCGGCGCAGGCGCCCGGCAGCGGCAGCTTTTCCAGCGCCAGCACGGTCAATTGATGGGCGCGTTCGGCGTCGAGCGATTGCAGCAGAGGCAAAGCGAGGGAATCGAAAAAACCCGTCATCCGAGCAGTCCGGAAAAATCATGGGCGCCGTTGGCGCGGCGTTTCAGGGGCGAGGCGAAGGCCGCGAGCGCGGTCGGTAGGGGCGCATAGAGATGCGGGAACAAAGCGCCGCCGCGCGAGACCTCGTAGATCAGCTTGTCGCCGAGCTTTTCTTCCTCCACCGCGACCAGCAGCAGGTCGTCGCGGCCGGCGAAATGTTTGGCCGCCGTCTCCTCGACCTGCGCCGCGGTGGAGAAATGAATGAAGCCGTCCTTGAGGTCGATTTCGGCGCCTTCGAAGGCGCCGCGCGCGAGCGCCGCGCGCCAGGCGTCATCGGACAGGATCTTGTAAATCAGGGCCAAAGGCGTCTCCTGCGGGAACGGCCGATTTACAGCATCTTTTTTGCCCTTTCGCCAGCGCCGCGCAGCGGCTAAAAGCGGACCTCCCCAGGAAACAAAGAACGGCGGCTTTTCCGCCGAGGATTAAAGGAATGAACGAAGTCGCGTCCCAACTCGCCGCATTCGCCCGCCAATCGAACGCCTGGCCGTTCGAGGAGGCGAAAAAGCTCGTGGCCAGAGTGGAGCGCACCGGGCAGAAACAGGTTCTGTTCGAGACCGGCTACGGCCCCTCGGGCCTGCCTCATATCGGCACGTTCGGCGAGGTCGCGCGCACGACCATGGTGCGCCATGCTTTTGAGACCCTGACCGAAGGCAGGATCGCCACGCGCCTGTTGGCTTTTTCCGACGATCTCGACGGGCTGCGGAAGGTGCCGGACAATATTCCCAACAAGGAACTGGTCGGCGCCCATCTCGGCAAGCCGCTGACCCAGGTGCCGGACCCGTTCGGCGATTATCCGAGCTTCGGCGAGCATAATAACGCGCGGCTGCGCGCCTTTCTCGACGCCTTCGGCTTCGACTATGAATTCGCCTCCGCGACGAAATATTACCAATCGGGCCGGTTCGACGCGACTCTGCTGAAAATGCTGGCGCGTTACGAGGCGGTCCAGGCGATCATGCTGCCCTCGCTGCGCGCCGAACGCGCCGCCTCCTATGCGCCCTTCCTGCCGATCCACCCGCGCACGGGGATCGTCATGCAGGTTCCGCTCGACGAGATCGATTCCACGCGCGGGCTGGTGGCCTGGCGCGATCCCGACACCGGCGAGCGTTTCGAGACGCCGGTCACCGGGGGCCATTGCAAGCTGCAATGGAAGCCCGACTGGGCCATGCGCTGGTGCGCGCTCGGCGTCGATTATGAAATGGCCGGCAAGGACCTGATCGATTCCGTCAAGCTGTCGGGCGAGATCGCGCGTGCGCTGGATTGCGCGCCGCCGGAAGGCTTCAATTACGAGCTGTTTCTTGATGAGAACGGCCAGAAGATTTCCAAGTCGAAGGGCAATGGCCTGACCATCGACGAATGGCTGCGCTACGCCAGCCCGGAATCGCTCGCCTTCTTCATGTATTGGAAGCCGCGCGAAGCCAAAAAACTCTATTTCGACGTGATCCCCAAGGCCGTCGACGAATATCTCGCTTTTCTCGACGCTTATCCGCGTCAGGACTGGAAGCTGCGGCTCGGCAACCCGGCCTGGCATATCCATAAAGGCGAGCCGCCGGCGCCGGAATTCATCGGCCATGAGGGCGACGCCAAAGGCACCGCCATTTCCTTCGGCATGCTGCTGAATCTGGCGGCGGTGGCGAATAGCGAGGATCCGGCGGTGTTGTGGGGCTTCCTGCGCCGTTATGCGCCTTCGGCCAGCCCGGAAAAATATCCGCGTCTCGATCGGATGATCGGCTATGCCGTGGTCTATTTCCGCGATTTCGTACGGCCGAAAAAGGTTTATCGCGCGGCCGACGAGGTGGAGCGCGCGGCTTTGGAGGCGCTGTCCGAGGCTTTGGCCGGCCTGCCGGACAATCCGAGCGCCGAGGACGTGCAGACTCTACTTTATGACGTGGCGCGCCCGATTCCGCGCTACCAGAATTTCGCCGCCAAGGGTGCGACGCCGGAAAAGCCGGGCGTGTCGAACGACTGGTTCGCCATGCTCTATCAGGTGCTGCTCGGCGAGGCGCGCGGCCCGCGCTTCGGCTCGTTCATCGCGCTTTATGGCGTCGACAACGCCCGCGCCTTGATCGCGGACGCCTTGGCCGGCAAATTCCTGGCCTCCGCTCCGGCCTGATCGGCCTCGGCTTCGTGTGGAACATGGTCGGTCTTGTTCCACACGAAGGGTTTCAGCGTCCATTCCCACAAAGCCAGCCAGGCGGCGACGCTGAGCAGGATGAAATAGGCGGGCGCCAGCAGCAGCAGCGGCGAGGGTTTCAGCCCGCGCCGCCTCATGCCGAGGGCGGCGGGCAGGATGAAGGCCAAAGTCCCGAACAAGGCGATGCCGAGGCTCACGCTCGACAGCGCGAGGCGGGCGGGGGACGGCGGCGACAACAGGTCGCCCCAGATCATGTCGATGGCCAGCCGCACGCCATAGAGCGGGCCGAACAGCGGCCCGGCGATCAGGCTCGACATCAGGCATAAAGCGGAAAGCGCCGGAACGGCGCCGGCGTTGCGGAACTGGCGTCGCGGCGTGCGCAGAAAGACCGCGAGCGTTTGCATCCACCCTTTGGTCCAGCGCGTCCGTTGCCCCATCCAGTTGCCGAGTTCGAGCGGCGCATCCTCGCGCGTCGCCGCGTCGATCATGCCGACATTATAGCCGAAACGGGCGAGGCGCAGGCCGAGATCGGCGTCCTCGGTGACGTTCCAGGCGTCCCAGCCGATGATCCGGCGCAGGATGTCGATGCGGAAATGGTTTGAGGTTCCGCCGAGCGGCAAGGGCAGGCGCAGCGCCGCGAGGCCGGGATTGATGACGTCGAACAAAGCCGCGTAGCCGATGGCGAAGAAATAGGCCAGCCAGCCCTTGTCGCCATTGTCGATCGCGAGCCGCGCCTGCAGGCAGGCGACGCGCGGCCCGGCGACCGCGAAGGCCTCCGCCGCGCGGCGCAATTGTCCGCTGTCCGGCCGGTCCTCGGCGTCGAAAATGGCGAGCAGCCGCCCGCGCGCCAGCGGCAGCGCCGCATTGAGGGCGCGCGGCTTGGTGCGCGGCCAGCCGGGCGGCGCCACGATGATTTCCACAAAAGGCGGCGGCGCGGCGGCGCGCAAGGCGGCGGCGGTTTCGCGGTCGTCATGCTCCAGCACGATTTTCACGTCGAGCTTGGCCGCCGGATAATCCAGCGCGCGTAAGGCGTCGAGAAATTGCGCCGCGACGGCGGCCTCGCGATGCATCGGCGCGATGATCGTATAGGTCGGAAGGTCGCGGTCGCTCAGCTTTGGCGGGGAGGGCCGTCGTGGCTCCGCGCTGGCCCGAAGGGCGCAGAGCCGGATATAGACGCCGCCCAGAAAGACCAGCGAGAGAGCCAGCGAGGCGGCCGTCGAGAGCGCGGGCGACAGCGCGGCAAGCCCCGCCAGAACCGTGACGCTGAGCAGGACGCTGACGATGTTGCTCCAGCACAATTGCGGCGCGTTGGCGCTGAGCCGGGAATCGGCGCGGGAGAGCGCGTAGCTGGCGTCGTCGGACAGCGCGCGGCGGCCCTTGGCGCGCGCCAGCGCGGAAAACACTTTTGGCGCGCAGATCGCGATGCGACGCCCGTCGCCGGCTCCGAGCGCGAGCAGGGCGCGGATCTGGGGGCCGCGCGGCGCCATCAGCCAGTCGAAGCCTTCCTGCGCGGCATCGGCGCGGGCGACGCTGGCGCGCAGGGCGGCGCGATAATCGAAGCCGGGCGCCAGCGCCGCGGCGCGCTCCACATAGGGGCAGTTCAGGCGCCGGGCGAGCGCGGCATAATAAAAGGTCTCTTCGATCAGACCCTCGGCGATGAGGATTTCATCGGCGCCGACGCCTTGCGCCTCGGCCAGCCGCGCCGCATGGGCCAGTTTTTCCGTCTCGATCCCGGCCGCGGCGAGAAAGGCGATTTCGGGCGGCCAATCCGCCCTGCCGGCAGGTTCAAAACGCCCGCCGCTGGGATATAAGGACTCGAGAACCATGAGCCGATCGGAACGGAACTTGACCACGCGCGGGCCCGTATTCTTTATCCGCCATTTCACGGCCACGGCCAAGCTATTTTGCCTAAGCCTTTGCTTTTTTGGGGCCCTTCAATCCACGACTTCCCTCGCCCAGCCCGAGCGGCAGGGCGGGGCGGGGGCGCCGCCGGCTTTGTTCGATCCGCAGAACCGCTCCGCCGCGTTCGGTCCCGAGGCGCCGAAACAGATCCGCTTCCTCACTGCCGATGATTATCCGCCGTTCGAGTTCCTGGGCGCCGATGGCGCGCTGGCGGGCTTCAATGTCGATCTTGCCCGCGCCCTTTGCGCGGAGTTGAAGGCCGGCTGCACCATCCAGCCGCGCCGCTGGGACAATCTGCTCGACGCGCTGGACGCCAAGGAGGGCGACGCCATCGTCGCCTCGTTGCGAGAGACGCCGGCGACGCGGGCGCGGGTCCGTTTCACGGCGCCTTATTACCTCACGCCGGCGCGCTTCGTGTCGCTTACGGGCGCGAAGGATTTCGACGTCCGGCCGGAGGGCTTGCGGCAGGCAACCATCGGCGTCGAGGCGGGCAGCGCGCATGAGGCTTTTCTGCAGCGTTTTTTCGGGCGTTCGACCGTGCAGTCCTTCCCCGACCGCGCGGCCATGATGACGGCTCTGCGTGAGAAAAAGATCGATCTCGCCTTCGGCGACGCCGTCAGTCTAGCGCTGTGGCTGAACGATCCCCGCTCCGGCGGCTGCTGCGCCTTCCGGGGCGGGCCCTATCTGGAGCCGGCTTTTTTCGGCGAGGGCGTCGGCATTGCGGTGCGGCCCGACGACGATGTGCTGCGGCGCGCGCTCAACCGGGCCTTGCAGCGGCTGGACGAGCGCGGCGTGCTGGCGGAGCTTTACCTGAAATATTTCCCGATCGGCTTTTATTGAGCCGCGAGAACGGCTTTCAATTCGGCGGCGGCCTGTTCCGGCGGCCGCTCGACATTGAAGGGGCGCAGGAACTTGCCGTCGCGGTCCATCAGATAGATCAGCGCGCTATGGTCCATGGCGTAATCGCCGGTTTTGGCGGGCGCCTTGCGCGCATAGACGCGATAGGCCCGCTCCATGCGGTCGATGGCGTCGCGGTCGCCGGACAGGCCGATCACGCGCGGGTCGAAACTGCTGGCGTAATCGCGCATGAGCTGCGGCGTGTCGCGCTCGGGATCGACCGTGACGAATAAAGCCTTGATTTTGGCCTCTGGGCCGAGCGCGCGCAAAATTTCCGAAATCTGGAACAGAGTGGTCGGGCAGACGTCGGGGCAATGGGTATAGCCGAAGAACACCAGGAAGGGCGCGCCGCGCAGGTCCTGGTCGGAGACTTTTTGGTTGTCGCCGGTCTCCAGAACGAAGGGGCCGCCGATCGCGACGGGCGCGGGGGCGTTCGGGCTTTCGCGGTTGAGCAGGGTGATCCCCGCCGCCGCCAGCGCCAGGAAGGCCGCGCAGCCGATGAGCAGCCACAGCGGCGCGCGTGAATTGGTGGGTGCGGGTTTGTTGTCGGATGCGGTCATGGAATCTTAAAAGCAGGTCCAGGCGGCGTTGAGGGCGTTGACGAAGACAAGCGGGCCATAGAGCGCCCAGAGCGCCAACGCCGCGCCGGCCAAGGCGACGGCGAGCCCGCCGCCGAGCCACAGCCAGATGTTCTCCCGCGCCATCATCGCCTCGAAACTCGCGCGCCCGACGAGGGGGCAGTCTTCTAGATGGACCTCGTCAGGCGGGATGTCCAGCGTCCTCCGGCTTGCGGATGCGGAACCAGGCGAGATAGAGCGCCGGCAAGAACAGCAGCGTCAGAGCGGTGCCGATGACGATGCCGCCCATCATCGCATAAGCCATCGGCCCCCAGAAGATCTCGCGCGAGATCGGGATCAGCGCGAGCGTCGCGGCGGCGGCGGTCAGCATGATCGGCCGCATCCGGTGCTGCGTCGCCTCGCGCACGGCGTCCCAGGGCGTGACGCCTTCGTTCCGCAAGGTTTCGATCTGCACGATCAGGATGACCGAGTTGCGGATGAGAATGCCGATCAGAGCCAGGATGCCGAGCGTGGCGACGAAGCCCATCGGCGAATGACTCGAAAGCAGCGCCACGACCACGCCGATGATGGCGAGCGGGGCCACCGCGAACACCAGGAACAGACGACTGAAGTTTTGCAACTGGATCATCAGGATGGTCGCCATGACGAACAGCATCAGCGGCATGACGGCGTTGATCGGGCCTTGCGCCTTGGCGCTTTCCTCGACGGCGCCGCCGACTTCGACCTTATATTCCGGCGGCAGGGTCGCGGAGAATTTCTTCACCGCCGGTTCGAGTTCCGTCACCGCCGTCGCAGGTTGGACGCTGTCGACGACGGCGACCTTGATGGTGATCGTCGGCAGGCGCGAGCGGCGCCAGATCGTCGGCTGCTCCAGCCCATAAGTGAAATTGGCCACCGCCGCGAGCGGCACGGATTGTCCGGCGCCTGCGGGCAATTGCAGGTTTTCGAGCGTCTCGACAGTGGCGCGCTCGTCGCCGCGCGCGCGGGCGATCACATCGACCAGATAGATGTCGTCGCGCACCTGGGTCACCATCGCGCCATTGACGACGCTGTTGATGGTCGAGGCGATGTCCTGCGAGGAGACGCCGAGTGTGCGCGCCTTGTCCTGCAGCACATTGACCTTGACCATGCGCGCCGGCTCCATCCAGTCGAAGGTCACGTCGCCGAGATGGCGGTTGGCCGCGACAATATTGCCGAGCGCCTGCGCATAGTCGCGCACCTTGCCGATATCCGGGCCGCTGACGCGATATTGCACCGGCCGGCCGACCGGCGGCCCGATGTCGAGCAGATGCACGAAGGCGTCGGTGCCGGGAAAGGTCTTGCGCAGCCATTCGTGATATTTCTGGCGCAGGCGGTCGCGCGCCACGATGCTCTTGGTCAGGATGACCGTTTGCCCGAAGGCGATATTGGCGGGCTGGACGTCGAAGGACAGCACGAAACGCTTGGCGCCTTCGCCGATATAGCTCGACCACAGTTCGACATCCGGCTCCTTGGCGAGCATTTCACGCTCGAACTGCGCGATCTGGTCGCTGGTGTCCTGGATCGAGGCGTTCTGCGGCAGGTTCCAGTCGATGATGAGTTCCGGGCGGTCCGAACTCGGAAAGAACTGCTGCTGCACGAAGCCCATCCCGACAATGGCGAGGACGAAGGTCGCCAGCGTCGCGCCGATCGTGATCCAGCGATGGTTCATGCAGAAATCGAGCGCGCCGTCGAAGGCGCGGCCGAACCGGCCCTTGCCGGTTTCATGATGGCCCTTCATCGTCGCCGGCAGGATGGTGACGCCGAGCAGCGGCGTGAACAGCACCGCGACGATCCAGGAGACGACCAGCGACACCGCAATGACCACGAAGAGCGTGAAGGTGAATTCGCCCGCCGCGCTATTGTTGAGGCCGACCGGAATGAAGCCGGCGACCGTGACCAAAGTGCCGGTCAGCATCGGAAAGGCCGTGCTGGTATAGACGTAAGTCGCCGCCTTGCGCAGATTGTCTCCAGCTTCCAGCCGGGCCACCATCATCTCCACCGCGATCATGGCGTCGTCGACCAGCAGGCCGAGCGCGATGATCAGCGCGCCGAGCGAGATGCGCTGGAGTGAAATGTCGGTCGTGCGCATCACCAGGAATGTGATGGCGAGCACCAGCGGAATGGCGATGGCGACAACGAGGCCCGCACGCCAGCCCAGACTGATGAAACTGATGCCGAGCACGATGATGATGGCTTCGAACAGGCCGCGGGTGAAGCCCGACACCGCCTCGTCCACCACCGCCGGCTGATCCGATACGCGGAACACGTCGACGCCGACCGGCAGCTCGGCCTTGATCCGCTCGATTTTCTTTTCCAGAGCCGCGCCGAATTCCAGCAGATTGGCGCCCTGTTTCATGCCGATGGCGAGGCCGATTGCCGGCTCGCCCTTGAAGCGGAACAATTTGGTCGGCGGATCGACATAGCCGCGCTTTACGGTCGCGATATCAGTCAGCGGAAAGAAGCGGTCGTTGACGCGCAGATTGATCGCGCTCAGGCTGTCCTCCGACGAGAACTGCCCGCTGACGCGCACGGCGATCCGCTCGGGACCGGCCTGGACGAAACCGGAGGGCGTCACCGCATTCTGCGCGGCGAGCGTGTTCATGACCGACTGGATGTCGAGCCCGAGCGCAGCGATCTTGCGGGTCGAGAATTCGAGATAGATCGCCTCGTCCTGTTCGCCAACGAGGTCGACGCGGCCGACATTGGGCACCGTCAGAATCTGCGAGCGCGCGAATTCCACCTGGTCGCGGAGCTGACGCAAGGTCAGCCCGTCGGCGGTGAAGGCGTAGATATTGCCGTAGACGTCGCCGAACCGGTCGTTGAAGAACGGGCCCTGCACACCGGTGGGGAACTGGCTCTTGATGTCCGCGATCATGTTGCGGACGCGCACCCAGGTCGGCTCGACGTCTCTGGCGCGCGTGGTCGGCAGCAGATTGACGAAAACGATGGTCTCGCCGGCGGTGGTGATCGAACGCGTGAAGTCGAGCGATTCCAGTTCTTCGAGCTTGCGCTCGATCCGCTCGGTAACTTGCAGCGTCACTTCATCGGCGGTTGCGCCCGGCCAGGTGGCCTGGATCACCATGGTCTTGATGGTGAAGTTCGGATCTTCCTCGCGGCCCAGCTTGCCGTAAGAGAAAAAGCCCGCCAGCAAGAAGACGAGCATGAAATACCAGACCAGCGAACGGCGATCGAGCGCCCAGTCGGATAGATTGAAACGGCTCACGGGGCCTCGCTCCCATAGATCTTCACAATGTCGCCCTCATGGAGGCGATGCACGCCAGCGGTGACGATGCGCTCGCCGGGCGCGAGGCCGGCGCGCACGATCCAGCGCCCTTCGCCGCGATCCGGCGCGATTTCGACATTGCGCAGCGACACTTTTCCGGTTTGGGGATCGACGACGAACACCTGCGCCTTGTCGCCGTCGCGCAGCAAAGCGGAATCGGGAATGCGGATCGCGGCGCTGGATCCGGCGGCGAGACGGGCGAAAATGGTCGCCCCGATCCGGAAGGAGTCTGGCGGATTGTCGAGCGCGATCTTCACGCGGCGGGTGCGGGTGACAGGGTCCGATTCCGGCGCGATTTCGCGGATGGCGCCGCTTGCGGAGACATCGGGATTGATCTGCAGCGAGACGTTGAAACGCTGCCCGATCCACAACGCGTCGACAATGCTGTCGGTCGCGTCGACCACAGCGTCGCGCTTGGTCGGCTCCGCCAGCGCCACCACAGCCTGGCCCGGCGAAACGGTCTGGCCGATTTCGGCGTAAGTCGCGGTGACCACACCGGAATAATCTGCCTTCAGCACGGCGTAGGAGAGCTGTTCCTTCGCTTTGGCCAGATTGGCGTCGGCCTGCT
>NZ_JAYSBG010000059.1:0-14106 GCF_041915505.1 Rhodoblastus sp.
AAAGCTTTCCGGGAAAAGGGCCTGCTCACCTCGCTCGACGGCGGCGCCGTGCGGACCAATACGGAAGAAGTGCTGCACAATATCGACGTCGCGGTGGTGTCCGAGGCCTTTTGCGCGCAGCTCAAGCTGACTGCGCTGGAGACGCTCGGCTATCTCGCCGCGCGCGGCGTGAAGATCGCTGCCGTGACCGAGGGCGAGCGCGGCCTGCTGTGGAGCGACGAGGACGGATTGATCTCGCGCATGGCGGCGCTGGCCGTGCCGGAGGATAAGGTGCGCGACACTTCCGGCGCCGGCGACGTGTTTCACGGCGCCTATCTCGCCTCTTATCTGCGCAATCGCACCGCGCGCTGGGCCGAACATTTCGATTTCGCCCGCGCCGCATCGGCCTATAAGGTTCAACATCTCGGCAATGAGGCCGGCCTGCCCTCATTCGACGACATCGCCGAAATGCGGCGTCTCTACCAGCAGGATGAATGAGAGGCTAAAGCGCCGATTGCCAGCGCCTCGGAAACTTGGCAATTTGGCGCCGCCTTTCGCCTTTTCCCGGAAAGGAGCGCAAAATGTCCCGCGTCTTCGCTTCGACCCCTGTCCGCCTCGCTTTGATTCCCGTTTTCTGCTGCGCTCTGGCCGCCCCGGCCCTGGCGCAAGACGCGGCCGCCGCGCCGACGCGGACCTGCCATAGCGAGATCGCCCGCCTGCAAGCCCTGGTCGACCAGGCCAAAGCCGGCGGCGCCCCCGTGCCCGACATGAAGGAGGGCACTTTCGCCACCATGCACCGCCAACCGACCGCCGCCACCGTTCTGGCCGCGGATAAGGACGCTATGGCGAGGGCTGAAACGGCGCTGGATACGGCGCGCAAGGCCGAGACCGCCCACAAGGAAGCGGCCTGCCTCAAGGCCTTGGACGATATCGCCTTTTAAGCCGGCGGCCTTCTCGTCGGCTAGCCTGCCCAAGCCAGCGCGCCGCCGCTGGTCGGCTCGCGCACGCCTGTCGTGGTCGGAAAGGTCAGCGGCAGCCCCTTGACCGAGCGCACGGCGAGAAAAGCGAAAGCCTGCGCCTCGATGGCCTGCGAATCCCAGCCGAAATCCTCGGCGCGCCGCACCGGACTGGGCGCGCGTTCGGCCAAGGCCCGAACGATCGCCGGATTGCGCGCGCCGCCGCCGCACAGGACGATCATGCGCGGCGTCTCCGGCAGGAAGCGCAAATGAGCAAGGATGGCGCAGGCGGTGAAGGCGACCAGCGTCGCCGCCGCGTCCGCATTCGACAGCGCAGAGACCGGATCGGATGAAAAAGCATTGCGATCCAGTGATTTCGGAAGACTTTGTGAGAAATAGGAATGAGACATCAGCGAGGCCAGCGCCGCCTCGTCGACCGTTCCGGACAAGGCGCAGGCGCCGCCCGCATCCATGACGGCCCCCGTGCGCGCCAGCATCAGATCGTCGAGCAAGGCGTTGCCGGGGCCGGCGTCGCAGGCGATCGGATCGCGCTCCGGCGAGACGAAGGTCATGTTGGCGACCCCGCCTATATTGACGAACAGCAGCGGCAGGACCGCCCCCGAAGCTTCGGCCAGCGCGCGGTGAAACACCGGCACCAGCGGCGCACCCTGCCCGCCGGCCGCCATATCGGCCGCGCGCAGATCATAGGCGACGTCAATGCCCACGGTGCGGGCAAGCGCCGCGCCATCGCCGATCTGGACGGTCAGCCCCCGGTCGGGACGATGCAGCACGGTCTGGCCGTGGAAGCCGACCAGATCGACCGCGGCGGCGTCAATGCGCTCGCGGGCGAGAAAATCGCGGATCACATCGACATGGCGGCGGGTGATCAGCTCCTCGGCCGCCGCGAGCGGACCGGGACGATCCTCGCGCCGGGCCAGATATTTCGCGGCGTCGACCGCGCTGCGCAGCAAGGCGCGATCCTCGTCCGAAAAAGGATAGGAGGCGGTCGGACCGAATCGGAGCGTCTGGCGGCCGTCGGTCTCCAGAAAGGCGAGATCGACGCCGTCCATGGAGGTGCCCGTCATTGCGCCAATCGCGCGGAAGATTTTCGGCATTGCAAACCCCGCGGGGAATTTCCGACATTATGTTGGCGCGCAGGCTAACCGCAAAAAGTCGGAAACGCGACCATGATCGAGCTTTTTTACTGGCCTACGCCCAATGGCCACAAGATCACGATTTTCCTGGAAGAAGCCGGCCTGCCCTATGAGATCCGCCCGATCAATATCGGCGCCGGAGACCAGTTCAAGCCGGACTTCCTGAAAATCGCGCCGAACAACCGTATGCCCGCGATCATCGATCATGCCCCCGCCGACGGCGGCGCGCCGATCTCCATTTTCGAATCCGGCGCCATTCTCGAATATCTTGCGGAGAAAACCGGCAAATTCCTGCCCGCCGCGACGCGGGAAAAATATGCCGTCCTGCAATGGCTGTTCTGGCAAATGGGCGGCCTTGGCCCGATGGCCGGCCAAAACCACCATTTCAACAATTACGCGCCGGAAAAGTTGCCTTACGCCATCGACCGCTATGTGAAGGAGACCAACCGGCTCTATGGCGTGCTCGACCGCCAGCTCGCCACGACCCGCCACTCAGGCGGCTTCATCGCCGGCGCCTTCTCCATCGCCGACATGGCCAGCTATCCCTGGATCGTGCCCTGGAAGCTGCAGGACCAGAATCTCGACGATTTCCCCGACCTGCGCCGCTGGTTCGACGCGATCCGGGAGCGTCCCGCCGTCCAGCGCGCCTATGAGATCGGCGACCGCATCCGCCCGCCTGCGCCGATGGACGAGGCCGCCAAAAAGGTCCTGTTCGGTCAGACCGCCGAAAACACCAAGGCGCGGGCCTGAACGATGGCCTCCGGCTTCGCCGCCCTGCGCGCCCGCGCGGAAAAGCGCAAGGGTGGCGCGGCCGCCCTTGCCGCGCTGCTGCCCGAGGCGGCGGACAACGCGGCCTTGGCGACGATTCCAGACGACCGCATCCTCGCCGGCATGACCCGCCGCATCTTCTGCGCCGGCTTCGTGTGGCGGGTGATCGAGCAGAAATGGCCCGGCTTCGAGGCCGCCTTTCTCGGCTTTTCGCCGCAGAGACTGGTCTTCGAGCCGGATGAATTCTGGGAGAAGCTGGCGAGCGACGAACGCATCGTCCGCTACGGCGCCAAAATCGCCGCCGTCCGCGAAAACGCGCTGTTCGTCAGCCGGATCGCCAAGGAGCGCGGCTCGTTCGGCCGCCTGCTGGCGGATTGGCCGGCCGATGACGAAATCGGCCTGCTGAATTTCCTGTCCCGCTACGGCGCGCGGCTCGGCGGCATGACCGGCCAATATTTCCTGCGCTTCATCGGCTGGGACACGTTCATCCTGTCGCGCGACGTGCTCGCCGCTTTGCGCGAGGCCGGCGTCCCGCTCTCCGAAAAGGCGACGTCAAAACGCGATCTCGCGGCGGCGCAGGCCGCCTTCAACGCCTGGGCCAAGGAGACGGGCCTGAGCCGCGGCCAGCTCTCGCGTGTCTGCGCCATGTCGGCCGGCGACAATTACGACGCGCAAATCCTGCGCGAACGCATGCATTCCGAGGACTGATGTTCTACCTGCCCGAGGCGCGCGACCGCGCCCTGCTGCCGCACGACCCGTTCAAGGCCATGGTCGCGCCCCGCCCGATCGGCTGGATTTCGACCCGCAGCCTGTCCGGCGCGGTTAATCTGGCGCCCTACAGCTTTTTCAACGCCGTCGGCGGCAAGCCGCCGCTGCTGGCCTTTTCCAGCGAAGGCATGAAGGACAGCGCGAGTTTCGCCGAGGAGAGCGGCGAATTCGTCTGGAACATGGCGAGCTTTGCGCTGCGCGAGGCCATGAATGCGACGGCCGCCTCGCTGCCGCGCGGAACGAGCGAATTCGACTATGCCGGGCTCGAAACCGCGCCCTGCGTCAAAGTGAAGGCGCCGCGCGTAAAAGCGAGCCCGTGCAGCCTGGAATGCAAGGTCACCGAGATCATCCGACTGAAAGACCTGTCCGGCGCGCCGATGGGCAATATCCTGACCATCGGGCAGGTGGTCGGCGTCCATATCGACGAGGCTTTTTTGCGCGAAGGGCGATTCGATCTCGCCGCCGCCCAGCCGCTGCTGCGCTGCGGTTATACGGGCGATTACGCGACGATCGACGTCCTGTTCGAGATGAACCGGCCGATCTAAGAAATCCGGCTGGCAAACAAGGGCTCAAAACGGCGGGTTTCTTCGCAAGTTCGATCTCAGACAAATGCGATTTGAAACAATACAAGTTTATTTTCGGAAAAACGATCTCGCAGCGACGACGGAAGACACGCCATGAGCCTGAACCAAGCGCCGCTGATCCATGTCGTCTTTGGGCAGTGCGCTGCGGCCAGCATTGAGGAAGTTCTCAAGCAGATCGATCGCCATGAACCGGTGATCGGCCTTCCCGACGATCTCAGCTTCGGCCCGATCAATCCACCGAGCGCGGCGTTACGACAGCCATGGGTGCGGGAATGGCTGGTCCGTGAAACGCATGACTACGACTACGCGGCGAATGCGCGAATGGCCGATTCATTCTGGGAACAGGCCATGTCGCCCAACATGTTTCCGCTGGTCTGGATGTGTCGGCGCGATGCCGGCGAATATGCTGCGTTTCTCGAATTCATCTGGCGGCGTGGCGATGCGCCCTTCCGCGTCATCGACGCAACCAACGCCGAATTCTCCGATCGCTTCGGTCGACCGCCGAAGTTTCGTCCGATTGGACTGGGCGCGGTAGCGCCGGAGACCATTGTGGCGTCCCGCTTGCTCGATCGCCAGACGACTTTGCCTTCGAAAGCGATCGAGGCTTATCGCGAGCAATGGACGCGGTTGAAAGCCGAGAATGCGTCCTTGCGGATCGTCGATGGAGATCGGCTTGCGTCGGCTCCCCTCGATTATTTCGATAATACGATTCTGTCGTTTGCGCGAAACGACTGGCAAATGGCCGCCCGCATCATCGGGGAAACAATGGCGGCGTTATACTTCGATCCGCCGGGCCATCGCGTGAGCGACATGCTGCTATGGGGACGCGTTCGCGCCTTAAGCACGGCCGGCGCGCTGGAAATCAGCGGCGATGGCCTCACGTTGCGCGGCACGCAAGTACGCTTGCCGGAATCACCAACATGAGCGACTCCATTGCTCCCATCCTGGCACCTGTCGAGCCGGAAAATTACGACGATGTTTAAATATTGAGGGCGGCGCGGCCCGCGTTTGCGAAGTTCGCGCCATCAATTTTGACCGCCGTATTTCCGCCTCGCACCGAAACAGGCCAGATGCGCGAATACGCCAGGCACGGGGCCTCGGCTGCGGTCTCGATCAATTCGACAGCAGCTTTTCCACCAGCACGCGCTCGCAGGCCTTGAAGCCGAGATACATGGCGAGCGCGAACACGCCGGACAGCAAAAGCTGGCCGAGCTGGGTCAGCGCGCCTTCCATTACCGCCATGACGCCGTGTTCCGAGAGAAACCGGACATTGGCCGCCAGCATGACAAAAATATTGACCGAAGCCGCCGCGCCGAGCAGCGAAAACACGCCCATCAGCAGGAAGGTGACGAGCCAGTGAAAGGTCAGGACCTTCCGGAACGCGCCGCGCATGAAGCCCCCCAACAGCCGGGTCGAAGAATTCCGCCGGCTCAGCCCGTCCCGGCCACGGTCCGGCTCGGCAGCAATTCGCCCGCGCGCTCCAGCAGCGGATAGGCCGAAGCGGCGACAATATGGCTGTTGATCTGCTTCAGGTCGCGGATCAGTTCGAGCTGGAAGGCGCTCGTCTGCGCCTCGGCGGCGGAGCCGGCGCCAATCACGCCGAGATGATCGAGCGCCGCCTTGGCCTCGGCGTCGCGGAACGCGACTTTCTCATCCGCCAAAAGACGCGCCACGCGCGGATCGCCGGTCATGAACAGCGAGCCGGCGATCCGCAGGTTCTTCTCCAGCCGCTCGATCAGATCATGAAGTTCGTTCCGAGCCGGCAGGTCGAGCGGCGTGGCGTTCTTGAGCTGCTTGGCGAGCGCGGTCAGGAATCCGCGCGCGAGCGTGTCCGCCGCCTGTTCGATCTCCGAGACGAACACCGCGATCTCGCCGAAGCGCTGCTGATCCTCGCCGCTGAGCGCCTCCGCGTCGAGCGCGCCGAGATAGGCCTTGATCGACTGGGCCAGCCGGTCGACCAGATCGTCCTGCCGCTTGGTTTCGAGCGCGAGACGGCGGTCCGATTCCTCCAGCGCCTTGCGCGCGCCGGCGATCATGTCGCGCGCAAGATCGGACAGCCGCAGCGCCTCGCGCGCGGCGCCGCCCAGCGCCACCATCGGCGTCTCCCGGGCGCTCTCGTCGAGATAGGCCGGCGCGGCCGGATCGGCAGGGTCTTCGCGGCGGGGCAGAATCTTACCGAGCAAAGCGGCGAAGGCGGGCAGAAACGGGAAAAAGGCCGCCGCCACCACGACATTGAACAAGGTGTGGAAATTGGCGACCGCGCGGCCATTATCCGGGAAAGCCGAGACCATGAAGCGCCCGATCGGATCGAGCAGCGCCAGCGCAATGGCGGCGCCAACGAGGCGCGTCAGCAGATTGCCGACCGGCAGACGCTTCGCGACCGGATCGTTGCCGGCGGGGCCTTCCAGCACCGGATTGATCGCGGCGCCGATATTGGCGCCGAGCACCAGAGCGAAGGCGGCGTCGGGCGGCACGGCGTCACGCGCGGCGAGCGACATGATGAAAAGCACGACCGCGACGCTGGAATGGGCCGCCCAGGTGAGAACCGCCGCGACCAGCACGTCGATCAGCGGCCGGGTGGCGATGGCGCCGAGGAACATTCGCAGGCTGGGCGCGTCCTCATAGACCACCATGACGTCCAGCAATTGATTGAGCGCGAGGAACATCAGGCCGAGGCCGATGAAGGCCCGGCCGATGTCGCGCGTCGTGGCGCTACCGTTGCGCCGGAACAGGATGACGCCGAGCAGAATGAAGGTCGGCGCGAAGGCCGCCACATTGAAGGACATGAATTGCGCGACCAAAGTCGTGCCGACATTGGCCCCGAGCATGACCGCCAGCGCTGGCGTGAGATCGACCATGCCGGACGCCGCAAATCCCGTCGCCATCAGCCCGGTCGCGGTGCTGCTCTGCAGCAGCGCCGTCACGCCGAGCCCGGCGAAAAAGGCCCGCAGCCTCCCGCGCAGCGCGGAAGCGAGGAAGGCGCGCAAGCGCGGCCCGAAGGCGCGCTGAACCCCCGTCTGGACCATGTGCGAGCCCCAAAGCAGCAGCGCCACGCCGCCGCACAGGCTCAGCAGATTCAGAGGAAACGTCATGGCCGCCTCCGCGTTCGCGCCCAGACTCTCGGAGAATTCGTTCGAACGTTCAGAATTGGGGCAGAAGGCGCGCGATGGCAAGCCTTTGGCGTTGGATAATCTTTCTCTTTATTGGCCGGCGTTTAGCCGCCGATCACGCTGGTGATGACCTGCCCGCCCCGATTGATCTGCAGCTTCCAGACATAGGGTCGCTGGCCGGCGAGGCGTTCGAGGTCGCGGGTGGTCTGGACCTTTTCGCCATTGAGGCTCAGCACGATATCGCCCTTCTGGAAGCCCACCATCGCGGCGGCGGTATTGTCCTCGACCTCGATCACGGCGACGCCCTCGCGGCCGTTGGCGATGGAAAATTCCTCGATCGTGGCCGGCGAAATATTGACCACGCTCGCGCCCGTGAAGGGCGACGATCCCGCGATCTTGACGAGATCGCGCGGAGGCCGCTCCGGCGCGGCGGTCAGCTTCAGCGGCACGACCGCCTGCTTGCCGTCGCGCCGCACCGACAGCGAGGCGACGCCGCCGATGGGCTTGGCGCCGAGCCGATAGCCGACGCTGCCCGAATCCGTCACTTCCTTGCCGTCCACCGCGACAATGACGTCGCCGCGCTTGAGCCCGCCCTGCGCCGCCGGGCCGTTCGGATCGACTTCGGCGACCAGCGCGCCGGTCGGCCGGTCGAGCCCGAGTGAATCGGCAAGATCGCGCGACAGGTTCTGCAGGTTCGCGCCAAGCCAGGGCCGGTGCACTTCCTTGCCGCCCGCCTTGGCGGTCGCGACCACGCTTTTCACCATATTGACCGGAATGGCGAAGCCGATGCCGACTGAACCGCCGGATTGCGAGAAGATCGCCGAATTGATGCCGATCAGCCGGCCGTCGATATCGACCAGCGCGCCGCCGGAATTGCCCGGGTTGATCGCGGCGTCAGTCTGGATGAAGAAGCCATAATCGGAAATGCCGATTTCCGTGCGCGCCACCGCCGAGACGATGCCCTGCGTTACCGTCTGGCCGACGCCGAAGGGATCGCCGATGGCCAGCGCCAGATCGCCCACCTCAATCGTATCGGAATCGGCCATTTCGAGCACCGGGAACGTCCCGCCATCGCCCTTGATGCGCAGGATGGCGAGATCGCTGCGCGGATCGCGCAGCAGGATTTCCGCCGGCAATTCGCGCCGGTCAGCCAGCGCGACCTTCACATCCGTCATGTTTTCGATGACGTGGTTGTTGGTCACGACAATGCCGGACGGGTCGACGATCACGCCGGAGCCGAGCGAGCGCGCGGTGGCGCCGCCCGGACGCTGGCCCTCGCCGAAAAAGCGCCGGAAGATCGGATCATCGAACAGAGGATTGCGCGGGGCTTTTTCCACCCGTTGCGCATAGACATTGACCACCGCCGGCGCGGCCTTTTTCACCACCGGCGCGAAGCTTAGCTTGGCCTCGGCGGCCGATTGCGGAACGACGCGCGTCTCCTGCGCGACGGCGGGAGCGCCCACAAGGAGAGCGAGCACAGCGACGATGACGGGACGAAACATGCGAATCCTCTTCAATCCCGGGCAATATAGGATTCGCATGGTGGAGGAAAAAGGGCGAAGGCGGCTAGGGCGCGCTTCGCCCGGCCTTCAGGCCGCGCGCGGTCCCACAAGCGCCGACGCCCGCGCCGTCAGCATCCGCCGGACAGAGGGCGGAACCTGCCGCGCCGATTTCGCGCGCGGATAAGGCATTTCGCGCATGGGCGGCGGCTCATGGGCGGCGGCGTGCTCGTCCCAATTGTCGAAAGCCATGCGGTCGACATTGTCGATGAAGGTCTCCGCCGCGACGCCTTCGGCGCGAACCAAAGCATGGTCGGCCAGTTCGATATGCCAATAGGTGAAGCTCTCCGGCACATCCGACTCGCGGAAAATGCTCGCGCCATTGACGAGCGCTCCGGCGTGAACCAGCACATCGCCGATCAGCAAGGCATGATCCGGCGAAACCAGAAGATCGCGCGCGGGCAGGTCCGCGCCCAGCGCGCCGGCGCGAATCCGGATCGGCAGCACGCGGAGCGGACAGGCGAAGCGGGTCGAAACCGTTTGCCGCCCCATCCAGCGCACGGGCGCCGCGCGGCCGTCCGCCGTCAGCACCAGATCGCCCGCCTTCAGCGTTTCGACCGCCGCCTCGCCGCCCGGCACGGCGATGCGCGTTCCCCGATAGAAGCAGATGACATTGGTAACGATTGATCCGCCATTGCCGTCGGAGGCGACCGCGAAAGTCGAGCCTGAATAATTGGCGGACGGGTCGAGTTGGATCGTAACCGTCTCCGCGCCGCCGGAAACCGTCAGCAGGTTGTTGGCGCCCAGCGTCGCTGCGATTGCGGTCCCCACGCCGGCGAGATCGAATGTATCGTCCGTCCCGAAGCCGGTGACTGTCGAGGCGAACGAGCCGTCGGAAATCACGCTCGCGGCCAGGATCAGGTTCTGCGCCCCGGCGCCGAAATGGACCGTGGTTTCGGTCTCGCTCGCCAGCGTCCATGTCCCGCCGACGAGATTGACCGTCTCGATATCCGCCAGATTGCCGACCGCGCCGGCGCCGGAGCCTTCGAGATTGACGGTGTCGTTGCCGGCGCCGCCCTCGATCGTCCCGGTGATGGACGAGCCGGTCCAGAGATTGAAGACGTCGTCGCCGCCGCCGAGGTCGACGCTGCCGAGGATCGTCCCGGCATTGGTCAGGGTGTCGGCGTAAAGATCGGTGATCTTGATGGCTTCGCCGTCGTCGCCCTCGATCAGGCCGTAATTGGTGATGGTCGTCGCGGCGAAGGCGTTGCCGCCATTGCTGTCGTCGACGGTAATGGCGCGCTGGTTGCTGACGATCTTGCCGGTCGCCTCGTTTGTGATGACGCCGCCGCCGATGGTGACCGCTTCCGACAGACCGCCCGTCGAGCTTCCGGTGGCGCTGACCGTGCCCGAATTGTCGAGATTGAGCATGTAATCGACGTCGATGCCGTCGCCGTCGGTCGTTCCGCCTGCATTGCCGGTGATCGTACCGGTATTGGTCACGACGGTCGTGCCCGACGTCGTGTCCATATTGATGCCCGAGCCGAGCTGGCCGGTGATGGTCCCGGCGTTCACGACCGTGATCGAGAATGCGCCGGTAATGCCGTGATGCGCGCCGGTGATCGAGCCCCCGGCGTAATTGTTGATCGTTGCCGAACCGGTGGTGTGATCCTGAAAGGCGACGCCATTATTGCCGCTGGTGCTGTTGCCGAGATGGCCGGCGACGATCGAGCCGTAATTGTTGATGATGGCGTCGGCGCCGGGCCGGATGGCGTCGCTGTCGGCGGATTCGATCAGGCCCCCGGCGTAATTGTTGATGGTGACGAGGGAGCTGGCGATATCGTCCAGGTCGACGGCCTGGCCGCTGGTCACCGCGCCGCTGGCCAGACCGACCACGCCGGCGGCATAGGAGCCAGCGACGAGGACGCCGCTATTGTTGAGCGTGACCGAGCCGTTGGCGAAATCCGATTTGATCTTGAAGGCGTCGTTGTTCTCGCCCGACGCGCCCGTCGCCGCGAAGGCGCCGAGGATCACGCCGGTCGCATTATTGGTGATGACGACGCTGTCGCCGGACAGCAGGCCGGAGCCGTAAAGCGCGCGATCCAGGGTCGAATCGATCGTGCCTGAATTGGTCAGGCTTTCCGACGTGTTCGCCGAAGCGAATTTGAACGTGACGGCCGGATTGGAGGAGCCGGTCGGCGCCAGGATCGCGCCGACGCCGATAATTCCGGTGTTCCCGTCATTGAGCGTATAGCGGTCAGTATAGGTCTTGACGGTGTTGAGATTGAACGATCCGGAAATGTTGGACATGGCGGCGGGTCCCTGGCGTTCGACCTTTGGGAGGTAAATGGCCAAGATGACGCTGGCGCGACATTTTCGGCGCCGGCGGCCCGCCGTGCCGCCGAAAAAAGCGCCGTTTCAAAGCTTTCGCCATGCAAGACGCCCCGGTGGCGCCACGGGACCCAACATAAAAAAGGCGGCCCGAAGGCCGCCTTGTAAACTGGACGATGCGCCCGATTATTCGGCCGCTTCGGCCTCGACCGGAGCCGAGCCGGCGCCCTTGGCGCTGACGTCACGGTCGACGAATTCGATCACCGCCATGGCGGCGTTGTCGCCGTAGCGAAAGCCGGCCTTGAGCACGCGGGTATAGCCGCCGTTGCGCTCCTTGTAACGCGGCGCGAGCACGTCGAACAGCTTGCGGACGAGATCGACGTCCTTGATCTGCGCGATGGCCTGACGGCGGGCGTGGAGGTCGCCGCGCTTGCCGAGCGTCACCAGCTTCTCGACGACCGGACGCAGGTCCTTGGCCTTAGGCAAAGTGGTGGTGATCTGCTCATGCTTGATGAGCGCCTGCGACATATTGGCGAACATCGCCTTGCGATGCTCGGCCGTGCGGTTGAAACGCCGCTTGGAACGACCGTGATACATGTGGCTCTCCTATCTTGCTTACGGCCGCCGTGCCAAGGTACGGCCGTTCGGTGCTTTGCCCGTTTTGGGCGGTTTACTCACGAACAGCGTCTCGGGTCGTTAGCTGGCGCCAAGCCCACAGGGCTTGGCTAGGAGCGAATGCGACGCCGAGCTGACGCGAGGGGCGCCGGCCCCTTTGGGGCCGGCAACTCAATAATGCTCTTCGAAGCGCTTGGCGAGCTCGTCGATATTTTCCGGCGGCCAGCCCGTCACTTCCATACCGAGGTGCAGACCCATCTGGGCGAGCACTTCCTTGATCTCGTTCAGCGACTTGCGGCCGAAATTCGGCGTGCGCAGCATTTCGGCTTCGGTCTTCTGAATGAGATCGCCGATATAGACGATGTTGTCGTTCTTGAGGCAGTTGGCCGAGCGGACAGACAGCTCGAGCTCGTCGACTTTCTTGAGCAAAGCCGGGTTGAAGGCGAGCTCCGGAATGGCCGGGGCGTGCTCTTCGCGCTTGGGCTCTTCGAAATTGACGAAGACGTTGAGCTGGTCCTGAAGGATGCGCGCGGCGAAGGCCACGGCGTCTTCCGGCGTCAGCGAACCATTGGTCTCGACCTGCAGCGTCAGCTTGTCATAGTCGAGCACCTGGCCCTCGCGGGTCGGCTCGATGCGGTACGACACCTTCTTGACCGGCGAATAGATCGAATCGACCGGGATCAGACCGATCGGGGCGTCCTCGGCGCGATTGCGGTCCGCCGGGACATAGCCCTTGCCGGTATTGACGGTGAATTCCATGCGAATTTCCGCGCCCTCGTCGAGGGTGCAGAGCGGCAGCGTCGGGTTCAGCACGGCGATGTCGCCCGTCACGCCGATATCACCGGCATAGACCACGCCCGGGCCGACCTTCTTGAGGGTCATGCGCTTCGGACCGTCGCCGTGCATCTTGATGGCGACATCCTTGATGTTCAGGATGATGTCGGTCACGTCCTCGCGGACGCCCGGGATCGACGAGAACTCATGCAGCACGCCGTCGATATGGACGGAGGTGATCGCGGCGCCCTGGAGCGACGACAGCAGGATGCGGCGCAAGGCGTTGCCCAGCGTCAGGCCGAAGCCGCGCTCCAGCGGCTCGGCCACCACGGTCGCGAGACGCTTGGGGTCTTCGCCGGGGCTCACCTGCAGCTTGTTCGGCTTGATCAGTTCCTGCCAATTCTTCTGAATCATTTTCTACCTCTTCCTTCGGCGCCGGGCATATCGGTCCGTCGACCCTGGCCGTGACGCCGTTTTACGGAGACGCGCGGCTTCCCGTCGGAAGACCGCGCGACATTTCAAGAAAAATCAGACGCGACGGCGCTTGCGCGGGCGGCAGCCGTTATGCGGGATCGGGGTCACGTCGCGGATCGAGGTGACGGTGAAGCCCGCCGCCTGAAGGGCGCGCAAAGCCGATTCACGACCGGAGCCGGGACCGGAAACCTCGACCTCGACCGTACGCATGCCATGCTCGGCGGCCTTGCGAGCGGCGTCTTCAGCGGCCATCTGCGCGGCGTAAGGGGTGGACTTGCGCGAGCCCTTGAAGCCCATCGTGCCGGCGGACGACCACGAGATCGTGTTGCCCTGCGCGTCGGCGATGGTGATCATCGTATTGTTGAACGAGGAATAGACGTGCGCGACGCCCGAAGCGATGTTCTTGCGCTCCCTGCGGCGAACGCGGGTATTTTCCTTGGCCATATGTCTTCAATCCTTCTGGCGCGCCCGTAATGCCAGGCGCTCGGGTTGTCGGGCGCTCCCACGGAGCGCCCTGCTGATCTCGCGGAGAAAGCCGCGAACGAAAAAATTACTTCTTCTTGCCGGCGATCGGCTTCGCCTTGCCCTTGCGGGTGCGGGCATTGGTATGGGTGCGCTGGCCGCGAACTGGAAGCTGGCGACGATGGCGCAGGCCGCGATAGCAGCCAAGGTCCATCAGGCGCTTGATGTTCATCGCGACTTCGCGGCGCAGGTCGCCTTCCACGATATAGTCGCGGTCGATCGTCTCACGGATCTGCAGCACTTCGGCGTCGGTCAGCTGATTGACGCGGCGCTCGGCCGGAATGTTGACCTTCTCGCAGATCTCCTCGGCCTTTTTCGCGCCGATGCCATGGATGTACTGCAACGCGATGACGACGCGCTTGTTGGTCGGAATATTGACGCCGGCTATACGAGCCATTCTCTCACTCCATGTGGGGCCTTTGGCCCGGTTATGCTGGGGCCTTGGGCCCGGTTATGCCCGCGTCCGGTGGAGGCCGGCCCATGCGGGAGATGCAGAAAAACAGCGCTCCAGCTTTTTCAAGCCGGAGCGCGGAATGAACGGTTGCTTTATAACGGCGACACCGTTGCGTCAA
>NZ_JAYSBG010000060.1:0-14060 GCF_041915505.1 Rhodoblastus sp.
GCCTTGCTCATCGAAGCCGCCATCGGCTATCCCGCGCCGGTCTATGCCGCCGTGCGCCATCCAGTGAGCTGGATCGGCGCCCTTATCGCGCGGCTGGAGCAAATGCTCAACCGGCCCGAGGCCTCGGACGCCCACCGCAAGCTTTTGGGCGTCCTGATCTTGTTGATCGTCTTGGCAGTCGCGTGGACTGTCGCGCGCTTCGCCTCCGATTGGGCGCCGCGAAACCTGTTCGGCTTTATTCTGCTGGCGCTGCTCGCCTCGTCACTGGTCGCCCAACGCAGCCTTTACGACCATGTCGCGGCGGTGGCCGAGGCTTTGGAGCGTGCGGGACTGGAGGCAGGCCGCGAAAAAGTGGCGATGATCGTCGGGCGTGACGTGTCCGCGCTCGATGTCGCCGGGGTTTCGCGCGCCGCCGTGGAAAGCCTGGCGGAGAATTTTTCCGACGGCGTCGTCGCGCCCGCCTTCTGGATCGCGGCGCTCGGCCTGCCGGGCGGCGCGCTCTACAAGGCGGCCAATACCGCCGATTCGATGATCGGCCATAAAAGCGAGCGCTATCGTCAGTTCGGCTGGGCGGCAGCGCGGTTCGACGACCTCATCAACTTGCCGGCGTCGCGGCTGGCGGCTTTGTGGATCCTGCTCGCCGCCGCCTTCACCCCGGGCGCGGAATGGCGCGGCGCCTGGGCGGCGGCGCTACGCGATGCGGGAAAACATCGCTCGCCCAATGCCGGCTGGCCGGAAGCGGCGATGGCCGGCGCGCTCGGCTTCAAACTTGCCGGACCGCGCGTCTATGACGGCGTGACGGTGGACGACGTATTCATGGGCGACGGGCGCGCCGAACTCGACGCCTCGGACATCCGCCGCGCGCTGACGCTCTGCCGCGCCGCCTGCGTGGCGCAGATGCTCGCTTTGGCCTTGCTGGCGTCGGCCCTCCTCAAATGAGAAAGGCAAGGCGAACGGACTTGGAGTGATATTCCGTGCCGCGTCATTGCGAGCCATAGGGCGTCGGAAGACGCCCGTCTTTCGACGGGCTATGGCGAAGCAATCCATGCGGTCGTTCAACAGGTCGAGAGATGGATTGCTTCGCTGCGCTCGCAATGACGGCAAATCATCGTGCTAGCGCCAGCAAAGCATCGAGATCGAGGTGTTTTTCGAGATGCGCGGCCAAAGCGTCGAGCACGCGTTCGACCTCGGCCTCATAGGCGAGGTCCGAGGTCTCGGCGCCGATCCAGCGCAGCAGCGCTGCGCGCTGCGTCTCGTGGCTGAACAGGCCGTGGACATAACAGGCGCGGATCGCGCCATCGGCCGAGATCGCGCCGTCCGGGCGGCCGTCGTCGAAGCGCAGCAGGGGTCGCGCGGCGTCCGGGCCGTCGGTCACGCCGACATGCATCTCATAGCCGGTAAAGGCGGCGCCCTCCGGCGTTGAGACGCCCGCGCAGGCGCGCAGGGTTTTTTCGCCGGTGAGTTCGGTCGCGACATCGAGCAGGCCGAGTCCCGCGACCTCGCCGGGCGGCCCTTCCATGCCGAGCGGGTCGGCGACCGTCTTGCCCAACATCTGATAGCCGCCGCAAACGCCCAGAATCTTGCCGCCGCGTCGGGCATGGGCGAGCAGATCGACATCCCAGCCCTGTGCGCGGAAAAAGGCCAAATCGGCAATGGTCGCCTTGGTCCCCGGCAGGATGATGAGATCGCATAGGGGCAGAGGCTCTCCCGGCGGAATCAGGCGCAGATCGACGCCCGGCTCCAGCTTGAGCGGATCGAAATCGTCGAAATTACTGATGCGCGGAATGAGCGGCACGACGACGATCCTGCCCGCGTCTTTCGACGCCGCGCGGCGCGAGAGGGCCACGGCGTCCTCGGCGGGCAGGCGCGCGGCTTCCGCGAAAAAGGGCACAAGGCCGAGCGCCGTCCAGCCGGTCGTGTCCGTGATGAGCGTCATGCCTTCGGAAAACAGGCTGGCGTCGCCACGGAATTTATTGATGACAAAGCCGCGCACCAAAGCGGCGTCGGCGGGATCGAGCACAGCCTTGGTGCCGACGATCTGCGCGATGACGCCGCCGCGATCGATATCGCCGATCAGCACGACTGGAACGTCATGCGCCCGAGCGAAGCCCATATTGGCGATGTCGCCCTTGCGCAGATTGACCTCGGCCGGACTGCCCGCGCCCTCGACCAGAACCAGATCGGCCGAGCCGCGCAGGCGCGCAAAAGAGTCCGAGACAAAACCGGCGAGCTGCGGTTTCAAGGCCTGATAATCGCGGGCCTTGGCCGTTCCGAAAATCCTGCCTTGCACGACGATCTGCGACCCGATCTCGCTTTGGGGCTTCAGCAGCACCGGATTCATGTGGACGCTCGGCGCGACGCCGCAGGCCCGCGCCTGTAACGCCTGGGCGCGGCCGATCTCGCCGCCGTCCGCCGTCACGGCGGCGTTGTTCGACATGTTCTGCGGCTTGAAGGGCAGCACTTTCAGGCCGCGCCGGATGAAAGCGCGGCATAAGCTTGCGACCAGCAAGGACTTGCCGACATCGGAACCCGTGCCCTGAAACATCAGCGCGCGGGTCACGGCCGCCACCCCGCGAGGTTTTCGCCGCCTCTCCCCGTGTGAACGGGGCGAGGGCAGGGGTGAGGGGCGCGCGCCACGGGACGCGTGATGAGCGGCGCGCGCCATGTTGGCCCCTCACCCCAACCCTCTCCCCGCATGCGGGGAGAGGGGGCGAGGCCCGTTCCTGTGTGCGCGCCGGTCCTCATTCTAGAATTCGATGCCTTCCTGCGCCTTCACGCCGGCGGCGAAATGATGCTTGGTCGCCTGCATTTCGGTGACCAGATCGGCGGCCGCGATCAGTTCCGGCTTGGCGTTGCGGCCTGTGACGATCACATGCAGATCCGGCCGGCGCGCCGCCAGCTCCGGCACCACTTCGTCCAGCGGCAGGTGCTCGTAACGCAAGGCGATGTTCAATTCGTCCAGAACCAGCAATTTTACGCCGGGATCGGCCATCAATTCCTTCGCCTTGTCCCAGGCGCGCTGGGCGGCGGCGACGTCGCGGGCGCGATCCTGCGTCTCCCAGGTAAAACCCTCGCCCAGTGTGTGCCAGGAAACCAGATCGGAAAAGCGCTCCAAAGCCTTGCGTTCGCCGGACTGCCAGGCGCCCTTGCCGAATTGCACCACGCCGATCTTCCAGCCATGGCCGAGCGCGCGCAAAGCGAGCCCGAAGGCGGCGGTGGACTTGCCCTTGCCCGGCCCGGTATGGACGATCAGCAGGCCCTTGGATTCGATCGTCTTGCCGGCGACCTCGGCGTCCTGGACCTGCTTGCGCTTGGCCATTTTCTCGCGGTGGCGCTGGGCCTCAGCGTCGCCGGTCAATTGCCGTCCTCCGTGCCCGAAATCTCGATGCCGAAGCCGGACAAGCCGACATATTTACGCGGCGCCTTGGTGCGCAGGCGGATCGACGCAACGCCCAGATTGCGCAGGATCTGTGCGCCGACCCCGATATCGAGCCAGTTGCGCGCGCGCTCGGTCTCGGCGCCGGTCTCATGAGGCTGGCCAACCAGATTGGCGGGCACGCCGGCCGCGCCGTCGCGCAGATAGACCAGCACGCCGCGACCCTGTTTGCGGAAGCTTTCCAGCGCCGAATTGATCGAATCGCCGCCGCCGAACACATCGCTCAGAATATCCGCGCGGTGCAGTCGGGCGGGAATGTCGCGGCCGTCACCGATATCGCCGGCGACCAGCGCGAAATGCTGCACTGAATCGAACGGCGTGACGAAGGCGTAGCCGGCGAATTCACCGAATTGCGTCTTGACCGGGAAAGCGGCGACGCGCTCGACCAAAGTTTCGCGCGCCTGGCGATAGGCGATCAGATCGGCGACCGAAATCTGTTTCAGCTTGTGCTTTTCGGCGAAGGCCGCGATCTGCGGCCCGACCATCACCGTGCCGTCGTCATTGGCCAGTTCGCAGATCACGCCGACCGGCGGCAGGTCGGCGAGCTTGCACAGGTCGACGGCGGCCTCGGTATGGCCGGAGCGCATCAGCACGCCGCCCTCGCGCGCCACCAGCGGAAAGACATGGCCGGGGCGCACGAAATCATTGGCGCCGAGATTGTTGTTGGCGAGCCCGCGCACCGTATTGGCGCGCTGTTCGGCGGAAATGCCGGTGGTCAGGCCGTGCTTGACGTCCACCGTCACCGTGAAGGCGGTGCCGAGCGGGGCGTCGTTTTCGGCCACCATCGGCGTCAGATGCAGCCGGCGCGCTTCCGCCCCGCTCAGGGGGGCGCAGACGATGCCGCAGCAATTGCGGATGATGAAGGCCATTTTCTCCGGCGTGCACAGGCTCGCCGCCATCACCAGATCGCCTTCGTTCTCGCGGTCGTCGTCATCGGTCACGATCACGATCTCGCCGCGCTTGATCGCCTCGATGGCCTGGGTCACGGAATGCGTCACGGCGTTTTCTCCCATCTTGTCCTTTAAGCCGACCTCGGGCAGAAAGTCGTTCGGCGTCACGGCGCCACGGGTTTCGCGTGCGATGGCTTGCGCAGTCTCGCGCGACATCCAGACGCTTTCCTGATTGCAGAGCTGGCTCACGGCGCCGGGCGTCAGGCCGAGCCGCCGCGAGAACTCGATCCGGCTGACGCCGGATTTGCGCAACCATTCCGCCAGCTTCATGGCGATGAAACTAGAGATTTTCCGGATTTTAGCAATACTAAAATCCGGTCCGGAGCCTCATGCCCTTCCTGTTTCGCCTCGGCGCCTTGTTCGGTTTTCTTCTGCTCTGCGCCGGAGTCGCGCCCGCTTCGGCCGCGCCTTGCGCCGATTTCAAACAGAGCGGGCGGTCCTATACGATCTGCCGGTTCGATCCGAAAAAAGACGATCTGCGCCTGTTCTGGCGCGCGCCGGACGGCGAGCCTCTGGGCAGTTTCGAGGCCGCCGCCGCCACCTTGAAGGAGGGCGAAAAGCTGATCTTCGCCATGAACGCCGGCATGTATGACGCCGCTAACGCGCCGGTCGGGCTCTATGTCGAGAAGGGCGTCGAATTGCGCCGCGCCAATACGCGAGGAGGCGCCGGCAATTTCCATCTCAAGCCCAATGGCGTGTTCTATATCGGCGCGGGGCAGGCGGGGGTGATGGAGACGGGCCATTTCCTCGGCCAGCGCCCCGCGGCGGATTACGCCACGCAATCCGGCCCAATGCTGGTGCTGAACGGCAGGATCCATCCGCGCATCCATGCCGATGGCGTCTCGGCCAAGACGCGCAATGGCGTGGGGGTCGACCGCGAGGGGCAGGTCTGGTTCGCCATCGCCAACGAGCCGGTGACGTTCCACGAATTCGCCAGCCTGTTCCGCGACACGCTGCATTGCGACAACGCGCTCTTCCTCGACGGCTCGATTTCCGCGCTTTACGCGCCCAATCTCGGCCGCAACGATTTTACGCTGCCGATGGGGCCGATGGTGGGGGCGGTGGCGCGGAAGCCCTGATCGGGCCTAACGTGAGAAAGGCCAGCTATATCCCTCACCCTGTTGGCCGCGATGGCGCAAAAAGTGGTCGGCCAGCACGCAGGCGACCATGGCCTCGGCGATCGGGGCCGCGCGCACGCCGACGCAAGGGTCGTGGCGGCCCTTGGTGCGCAGCTCGACCTCGGCGCCATAGCGGTCGACCGAGCGGCGCGGGGTCAGGATGGAGGAGGTCGGCTTGACCGCGAAACGCGCCACAATCGGCTGGCCGGTGGAAATGCCGCCCAGCACGCCACCGGCGTGATTGGCGAGAAAGACCGGCCCGTCATTACCGGCGCGCATTTCGTCGGCGTTTTCCTCGCCGGTCAGTTCGGCGGAGGCGAACCCGTCGCCGATCTCGACGCCCTTGACCGCGTTGATCGACATCAGCGCCGCCGCCAGATCGGCGTCGAGCTTGCCATAGATCGGCGCGCCCCAGCCGGCCGGAACGCCTTCGGCGACGACTTCCAGCACTGCGCCAATTGACGAGCCGGCCTTGCGAATCTCGTCGAGATAATCGGCCCATGTCGCCGCCGCGATGGCGTCCGGGCAGAACAATTGATTGCGCGAAACCTCGTCCCAGTCCCAGCGCGACCGATCGATCTTGTGCGGTCCGACCTGCACCAAAGCGGCGCGGATTTTGACGCCGGGAATCACCTTGCGCGCGACGGCGCCCGCCGCCACCCGCGCCGCCGTCTCGCGGGCGGACGAACGCCCGCCGCCGCGATAATCGCGAATGCCATATTTGGCGTCATAGACATAATCGGCATGGCCGGGGCGGTAGGAATCCTTGATCTCGCCGTAGTCCTTGGAGCGCTGGTCGGTGTTCTCGATCAGCAGCGCGATCGGCGCGCCGGTGGTCATCTGGACGCCGCTGTCGTCACTCATCACGCCCGACAGAATCTTGACCGCATCCGGCTCCTGGCGCTGGGTGGTGAAGCGCGACTGGCCCGGACGGCGCAGGTCGAGAAAAGTCTGGATTTCCTCGGCCTGGAGCGGGATGCGCGAGGGGCAGCCGTCGACCACGCAGCCCAAGGCCGGGCCGTGGCTCTCGCCGAAAGTGGTGACGCGGAAGAGATGGCCGAAAGAATTGTGCGACATGGCTGCTGACCCGATCCTGAAGCCGCCTTCTAAATCATGTGCCGGCAAAGGCCAAATGACCGGGAGATTGCTTGAAGCCGTATCAGAGGCTTTCGGCGCCGACGGGCGCCGCGCGCAGCGGGCGTTTCGAGGCGGCTTTCGCCTCGAAACGCGTCTAGCGGAGCGTAGCCAAGGCGGCGGAGGCCGCCGCCGGCGATTGAGGCCCGCAAGAACCAGGACAATCGCTTTCGAGCGATCGTCCTGGGCCAAATGGCCCGCGCTTGCCTCGCGCGTCGCGGCGGGATACCTGTTTGGCGGAGCGGCTTTTCACGGCGACAGGCGATCATGGGGGGAATGGACAGCGCCTTGCGGCGCATCACGATCGAGGAGCCGGTCTCGCGTCTGGCCGTTCTCTCGACCCGATGCGCCAAACTGGCCTTGCTGCTCGCCGCGCTCGCCCTGGTCGCCGCCCATGCGCGCGGCGCGCTGGCGAAATTTTTCGCCGTCCTCACTTTTCGTCCCAATTCGGTGCCCGACCCCGGCGTCGGCCTGTTCATCTTTCTGGCCGCGCTCGCTGTGGCGGCGCTGGCGCTTTGTCTCGCGCTGGCGGCGGCGGGTTCGATCTGGATCAGGGGCCGGCGCGGCGTCGGTCGGATCGTGGCGACCCTGCTGCTGCTCGGCCTGCTCGTTCCTTATCCAGCCTGGCTGATCTATTCCGCCGGCGCGCCGCCCTGGCTCAGCGATATTTCCACCGATGTCGACGACCCGCCCGCTTTCCTGACCACGCCCGAGGCCGTCGCCGGGCGCAATGGCTGGACGCCCGGGCCGCCGGACCCGGAGCGCTGGCAGGTCCAGCTTTCGGCTTATCCCGACGTCAAGCCGATTACGCTCGACATGGAAATGGACGAGGCGTTCAAGACCACGCGCGAGGCAGTGCTGCAATTGCGCTGGAAAATCCTCGCGGAAGAGAAGCCCGGCGGCCCGAAACGGCCCGAGGGTCATATTGACGCGCTCGCCTTCTCGCCCGCGCTCAACCTGCCGGTGGCCATCGCCATCCGCATCCGGCCCGGCCAGGACGAAACCCGCGTCGACATGCGGGCGGCGACCCGCTATCTGCCGAACGATCTCGGCGCTGGCGCGAAATTGATCGGCAAGCTCAGCGATTCGCTGGAAGAGAGCGACGAATCCAATTGATCAGGCGAGGCGGAACCGAGAGGTCAATTGCGGATCGCCTGCGGTGACGACGGCGCCGCGCGCGAACAGGTCTTCGAGATGGGCGAAGGTCGAGAGCGCGGCGGCGCCTTTCAGGCGCGGATCGAGCTTTTCATAGACCTTTTCAACGATCTCGGGGACGTGCAGGGGGCCGTCGCGCAAAGCGGCGAGAATGGATTGCTCGCGCAGGCGGCGGTGGTGCAGCAAGGCGCGCACGAAGCGCTGCGGCTGGCTCACCGGCCCGCCATGGCCGGGCCAATAGATCGCGTGGTCGAGGCTGCGCAGCCGCTCCAGCGAATCGAGATAGAGCCGCATGGCGCCGTCGGGCGGGGCGACGATGGAGGTTGACCAGCCCATGATGTGATCGCCGGTGAACAGAGCCTTTTCCTCGACCAGCTCGAAACAGAGATGGTTCATGGTATGGCCCGGCGTCGCCAGCGCACGCAAAGTGAAGCCGGCGCCGGAATAAGTCTCGCCGTCGGCCAGCAGGCGGTCGGGCTTGTGGTCGATGTCGTTGGAGGCGTCGAGCTTGTTGATCTCGCCCAGAGCCAGGTCCCGCGCCGGGAAATGCGGCGGACATCCGACGATTTCGGCGCCGGTCTCTTGCTGCAGCAGGCGCGCGGCGGGCGAATGATCGCGATGGGTGTGGGTGACGACAATGGCCATCACCCGCTCGTCCTTGAGGCCGTCGAGCAAGGCGTCGATATGGCCGGGCAGGTCCGGGCCGGGGTCGATTACTGCGACTTCGCCTTCGCCGACGATATAGGTGCAGGTGCCGGTGAAGGTGAAGGGGCCGGGATTGGGCGCGACAAGGCGGCGGACCAGCGGCGAGACGCGCAGCATCCGGCCGGCCGGCGCGTCGAAGGCGAGATCGAAGCGCGGGGGCTCAGTGGAGTCTTCAGCGGGCGGATCAGGATCGGTCATGCCTTAAACCTAGCGCCCCGAAACGCGCCCGCAAGGGGGCATGGCGCTTAGTCGACCTTGCGCGCGGTCCAGCGGCCGCCGCAATAATCCGTGTTCGACGACCACGGACCGGAGGCGGCGGCGCCCTTCACGTCGCCATTGGCGCGCACGATCTTGTCACCGATGGTGAAGCGGCCGACAAAAGTGTTGGTGTCGTCGATATAGCCCCAGGGCGCGACGCCCTGCGTGTCGATGCCGGAAACGCGATTGTCCTTGATCGTGACGACGACCTCGCCCGAGCGCGGGCAATTGCCGACCGTGGTCTGGACCTCGACGCGCCATTGGCCGTCATTGCCCGGCTTGGCCGCCGCCGCGCCCGGAACGGAAGAGAACAGCAGGAACGGAACGACCAGCAATTTCGCGCGCACGAAAACCCCCTGAGCAACCGCAGACGGCGTGCGCGCAATTTCGCGCGCCGCGCCTTCCAGACCTGCGCCGCTTAAGCGGAAAACAAGGCCCGGAGCGTGAATGGATCAAGGTTCGGTCGCATGGATCGCCGATGGTGCAAAGCGCCAAATATCGGCGGCGCCACGAAAATTTCGGGGCGCCGCAAAAAAGTCACGCTTCTTTGAGGGCCTCGCGCAATTGCGCCAGAACGTCGCTGCCGACGAAGACGAAATCGTGCGCGCCGGCCGCGCGCCATTGCGCCTCCAGCTCGCCGGCGCGGCCGGCGACATAGAGCCGGGCGCCGGCGGCGGTCAGCGCCTTGGCGGCCTCGATTCCCTGCTCGGCATAGACGGCGTCGGACGAGCACAGCACGGCGAGCTTCGCGCCGCTGGCCTTGAAACCCTCGGCCAGCGCGGCGGCGTTGGGAAAACCGTCATTGCCCAAAGCCTCGACGCCGCCCGCCTCGAAGAAATTCTTGGCGAAAGTGGCGCGGGCGGTGAAGGCCGCGACGGGGCCGAGATTGGCCAGGAAGATTTTCGGGCGCGCGCCGGAAGCCTCGGCCAGATCGCGCAGGGCCTCGAAGGCTTCCGCCGCGCGATGCGGCGCAAGCGCCTTGGGAGCGGCGGCAGGCGCAAGCGGGACGGGCAGCAGCACGGTCACCGGCTTTTCGTGAATGTCGGGGAATTCGCTGGCGCCGGTGAGCGGATCCTTGCGGCGCGCGACATTTTTGGCGCGCTCGGCGGCGGTCTTGGCCACTTCGGCCTGGAAGGCGCCGTTTTCCAGCGCCTTGGCGATTCCGCCCGCCTGTTCGATCTGCTGGAACAAGGCGTAGCCCTGTTCGACCAGCGAATCGGTCAGCGTCTCGACGCCGCCGGAGCCGGCGGCCGGATCGGCCACCTTGCCGAGATTGGATTCCTCCAGCAGCACGAGCTGGGTGTTGCGGGCGAGCCGCCGCGCAAAGGCGTCCGGCAGGCCGATCGCCTGGGTGAAGGGCAGCACGGAGATCGAATCGGCGCCGCCAAGGCCGGCGGAAAACACCGCGACGGTCGCGCGCAAAAGGTTCACCCAGGGGTCGCGGCGGGTCAGCATGCGCCAGGCGGTTTCGCCGTGAACGCGAATCGGCTTGGCCTCCAGCCCACAGGCGCGCTCGACGCCCGCCCACAGGCGGCGCAGGGCGCGGAACTTGGCGAGGGTGAGGAATTCGTCGGCGTCGGCGGCGAGGCGGAAGTCGATCGCCTTGCGGGCGTCGTCGAGGCTGAAGCCGGCGGCCTCCAGCGCGCGCAGGGCGGCGAGGCCGCTGGCGAGCGTGAAGGCCAGCTCCTGCGCCGGCGAACCGCCGGCGGCATGGACCACGCGGCCGTCGGCGACGATCAGGCCGGATTTGAAGCCCTTGGCAGCGAGGCTTTTGGCCTGCTCGGCCAGTTTCGGCCCATCCGCCGCCCAATCCAGCGCCGCGCCGCTGGCGGCGGCGGTCGCGATCGGGTTGAGGCCGATGGAAATGTCGAGTTTGCTCGGGTCATAGTTGCGCGAAGCGACGAGATCGAGCAGGGCGGCGACATGAGCGGCGGACTCCGCCGGCAGGTCGAGCACGACGCGCAGGCCGGCGTCGAGATGGACGTCCTTCAGCGCAAGGGCGAGCGCGGCGGCGTCCTTCAGGCCGAAGCCATAGGCGCCCGCCGAGCCGGCGAAGACGACATGCAGGCCATTGGCGCCGTTTTCGAGTTCGCTCAAGGCGAGTTCATTGGCGGCGGCGCCGTTCGGATGATCGACGCGGGCGGTCACCGCCCAGTCGCCGCCGGCGCGGAAGGCGCGCGGCTTGTGCGCGGCGCGGGCGTAAAGCGGCTCGATTTCGAAGCCGTCATAGGTCCTGGTGCGGAGCTTTTCCAGCGGGGCGCCCTTGAGGGCGGCCTCCACCTTCTTGCGCCACAGCTCTTCGGTGGCGGGCGCGAAAGAATCGACGAAGGGCGCGGCTTGCTCCGAGGCGGCCATGCGAATTTCTCCTTGTTCCACTGCGCCCTTTTGCCACTTTGCGCGCTGCGGCGCCAGATGTCCTTTGTCGAAGGAAAGGCGGCCGGGCCGCCCGACGAAAGTTCATGAATCGCCGGCCGGCCTGTGGCATTGTCGCGGGAAATTCGCGATCAGGAGCATGGCATGAGCAACGCCTCCGACATGGCCGGGCGCCGCCATTGGCGGTTTCACCTTCCGCATTCCCATCTCAGCCGGGTGTTCGGCGACGACTGGTTCGCCCTCAAGGCTGAAGGCTTCGCGCGTTTTTTCGGCACGCCGACCTTCCTGATCGGGCAGACGCTCATCGTTCTGGTGTGGACGGGGATCAATCTGCTCGGCTGGACGACATTCGACGTCTATCCCTTCATCCTGCTCAATCTGGCCTTTTCACTGCAGGCGGCCTATGCCGCGCCGCTCATCCTGCTCGCCCAGACCCGGCAGGCCGATCGCGACAAGGCCCATAGCGAGGCCGACGCGCTGCATCGCGAAGACCTCCACCGGGTCAGCGAGGAGCGCCAGGCCGAGACGCACCGGCAGACTTGTTTGCTCGTCGAAATGATGGGTCAGAACAACAAATTGACGGAACAAGTTAATGGACTGATGGAGCAGAACATCGCCTTGACCCGCACGGTGCATGAGCTGACCGAGCGGATCGCGACCCTGACCATCGACCTGCGCGACCGGCTCGCCGCGCCTCATGCGTAAGTTCGCTGATCAGAATTTCGGCGGGCGTCTCACGCGGAAGGCGGCGACGCACCGGTAGACCTATCTGTCGATCAAAATAATAGAACACAACAACAAGTTGACGGAATAAGTTAATAGTTTGATGGAGCAGAACGTCGCCTTGATCCGCACGGTGCATGAGCTGACCGAGCGGATCGCGACCCTGACTGTCGACCTGCGCGACCGGCTCGCCGCGCCGCATGCTTGAGCCGGCCGCTCAGAATTTCGGCTGGCGCTTCTCACGGAAGGCGGCGACGCCTTCGCGATAGTCGGGCCCGAGATAGACATTGCGGCGCAGGCCGTGGAGATATTCGTAAGTGTCGGGATTGATCGGCGCGGCGGCGCTGAGCGCCCGCATGGCCTCTTTGAAGGCCGCAATGGCGGCCGGCGAGCGGGTGGCGATTTTCCGCGCCAGCGCCAGCGTTTCGGCCTCCAGCGCGTCCGAAGACGTCAGCCGGTTGACCAGCCCGATCCGTTCCGCCCGCTCCGCGTCGACCGGATCGGCGGTGAAGAACATTTCCTTCACCACGGCGGTGGGCAATTGGCTCATGAAATTGAGAATGCCGACAATATTATAGGGCACGCCGATCTTGGCCGGAGTGATGGCGAAGGTCGCGGTTTCGTCGGCGACGACCAGATCGCAGGCCAGCACGAGATCGCAGGCGCCGCCCCAGACCGAGCCGTGAACCATGGCGATCACGGGCGACGGAAAGGTCTTGACCGCGCGCAACAGCTGCTCCAGCGGGTCGTCATAGGGCAGCGGGTCGCGGTCGGCTTCCGGCAATTCGTCGACGGAATGGCCCGACGACCAGACCTTGTCGTGCTGGGCCGAGCGCAGCACGACGGCGCGGGCGTGCTGGGTCTTGAACACTTCCAGCGCGCCGAGAATGGCGGCGATCATCTCGCCGCCGAGCGCGTTGCGCTTGGGGTAATTGTCCAGGGCGATGAAGCCGACATGGTCCGAAAAGGACGTCTGGATCGGCAAATCGGCGGCGTTCAGCGCGTCGGCGGTCTCGCTCATATTCGCTCCTGTCGGACGGGCCATGCCGTTCAAGCATGGCGCGCCTGTGTGAAAGGCGGATTACGACCTGTCGGCCAAAGCATGGACGATGGCGCTGCGGAGATCGATCTGCGGCGGATTGTCCGGCGGCGCCACGGCGACGCCCGGCGTCAGCGCGCAATCGGGCGCGAGCACGCCGATCAGGATGTCGCCATCGGTGAAATAGGGATCGCCGCCGCCATTGCGGCCGTGCAGGGTCGGGCCGATCCCCTCGATCTGGAAGAAGGAGCGGATCGCGCCGGCCTCGGCGAGTGAGCGGCCGACGAAATCGCGCTCGGCGTCGAGATCGGGCCCGATGCGATGGGTGACTTGCAAGGTGTAATGGCTGAGTTCGACGCGCGCGTCATAGGAGGCCGAGGCGAGCCAGAGCGGGCGGCCGTCATAGGGCGCGCCGGCAATCCGCCACAGCCGGATATGATGGCGCCGCGCGGCCGAAAGCCCGACGGGGCGCTCGAAAGCCATGTCCTCGACCCGGCCGTCGAGGAACAAAGGGCTGACCGGGGCGGCCAGATCCTGGCGTCGCAGGGCGACGCTGCCGACAATGCCGATGCTGGAGCGCAAGGTGATGGCGTCGGCGAGCGTCCAACCTGCCGCGCGAAAGGCGCAGGTCACTTCGGCGCGGTCGCCGATCAGGCCGAAATTGATCGGATCGCCGGGCAGCCCGAGGCTGGTGCGGGTGACGAGATCGCGGCCCGCCACCAATCTTCCCCGCTCCGCGCGCTTCCAGATTGCGGGCAGAGCGAGATAGGCGATGATCGCCCACATCGAAATCAGGATGCCGAGCCAGAAGCCGAAACGGCGCAAGCCTTTGCGTCGCGGCGGGAGCGAAGGGCTGGAAGCGGACGCCGACATCGCTTCAGGTCATCAGGATTCGGGCGCCCTCGCAAGGGGCGCTCCGGGGGGTGTTCCTGGGGGCGTTCCTGGGGGCGCTGCTCGGGGCGTCCCATTCTCGCCGCCTTTTTCGGGCAGTTACGCCTTCCGAGAAACGCGCGGGCGATTCACCTTTGGTTAAGCTCGCCAGGCGTTTGTTGCGATGCGGCGCCTTGAACCGGCGCCCTGCGACGAGGAACGACACAGTGCGACATTTGAGAAAGACCGGACGGGCGGCGGGCCCCGCTCTGTTGCTGGCTCTGGCTCTGGCGGCGTGC
>NZ_JAYSBG010000061.1:0-14033 GCF_041915505.1 Rhodoblastus sp.
GTATCGCCCATTTCCTCGAACATCTGATGTTCAAGGGCACCCACAAGCACGAGCAGGGCGAGTTCTCGCATCTCGTCTCGGAGCTGGGCGGCCAGGAAAACGCCTTCACCTCCTATGATTTCACCGCTTATTTCCAGCGCGTCGCCCGCGAACATCTCGGCAAGATGATGGAATTCGAGGCCGACCGCATGACCAATCTCAACCTCACCGACGAGGTTGTGGCGCCGGAGCGCGAGGTCGTGATGGAGGAGCGCCGCATGCGCACCGAGGCCGACCCGGCCGCGCAGCTCGACGAGGCCATCAACGCCGCGCTCTACACCCATCATGCCTATGGCGTGCCGATCATCGGCTGGGGCCATGAGATCGAGACGCTCGACCGTCAGGACGCGCTCGCTTATTACGGCCGTTTCTACACGCCGGAAAACGCCATTCTGGTCGTCGCCGGCGACATCGAGGCGCCCGAGGTTGAGACCCTGGCGCGCGAGACCTATGGCAAGATTCCGGCACGCGGCGAGGCGCCGAAGCGTCGGCGCGAGCGCGAGCCGGAGCCCCGCGCCGAGCGTATCGTGAAACTGGCCGATCCCAAGGTCGAACAGCCGCAATTCGAGCGCGTCTATCTGGTTCCCTCGGCGCATACCGGCGAGAAGGGCGAGGCCGAGGCGCTCGACGTGCTGGCCCATCATCTCGGCGGCGGCCAGACCAGCCTGCTGTTCCGCCGGCTGGTGCTGGAGCGCAAGCTCGCGGTTTCGGCCGGGGCCTATTATTATTCCGACGCGGTGGATGAAAGCCGGTTCTATGTCTATGGCCTGCCGGCCGAGGGTGTCAGCCTCGACGCGCTGGAGCGCGGCGTGGACGATGTGCTCGCCGAATTGGCCCGCGACGGAATCAGCGCCGAGGATGTCGCGCGCGCCACCACCCGGCTGGTCGCCGATGCGGTCTATGCGCAGGACAACCAGACCTCGCTCGCCCGCTGGTTCGGCGCGGCTTTGGCCAATGGCGGCACGGTCGAGGATGTGCTGGGCTGGGGCGCGCGGATCGAGGCGGTGACGCCCGAGGATGTCGCCAAGGCCATGAAATGGCTGCAGAAGAGGCGGGCTGTCACCGGCTTCCTGCTCAAGGACGAAGCCGCCGCCTGATCGCCGAAAAGAGAGTTTCGCATGAACGCCCCCGCTCAAGTCGCCTCGCGCGCCGAACGCGTCCAGCATGTCGTCAGCCCCGGCGGCATATCCGCCTGGCTGGTCGAGGATTACGCCGTTCCCCTGGTCGCGCTGGAATTTTCCTTCGCCGGCGGCGCCGCGCAGGACCCGCAAGGCAAGGCCGGCGCAACCGCTTTGCTCGCCGCCTTGCTCGATGAGGGCGCCGGCGATTTGACCGCCGAAGCCTTCCATCGCGCGCTCGACGATCACGCCATCCGCCTGAGCTTTTCGGCCGATCGCGACGATTTCTCCGGTCATCTCCAGACGCTGGTCCGCCACAGCGACAAGGCGTTCGAACTGATGGCGCTGGCCCTCAACGCGCCGCGTTTCGACGCCGAGCCGCTGGAGCGCGTGCGCGGCCAGATCAACGCCATGCTCAAGCGCGAATCGCGCGATCCCGACGCCATGGCCGCGCAGGCCTGGCGCCGCGCCGCTTGGCCGGATCATCCCTATGCCCGCGCTTCGCGCGGCGAATTGGGCGAGGTCGACGCCGTGACGCGCGACGATCTCGTCGCTCTGCGCAGGAAAATGCTGGCGCGCGAAACGCTCAAGATCGCGGCGGTCGGCGCGATCGACGCGGCGACGCTCGCCCGCCATCTCGACGCTTTGTTCGCCGGCCTGCCGGCGCAGGCCGCGCTGACGCCGGTTCCGGACATTGCGGTCCAGGGCCTCGGTCGTCGCATCGTGGTGGATTATGACGTGCCGCAGGCCAATATCCGTTTCGGGCGGCCGGGCCTGGCGCGCCGCGATCCCGATTATATCGCCGCCATGGTGGTCAATCACATTCTCGGCGGCGGCGCCTTCACGTCGCGGCTGTGGCAGGAGGTGCGCGAGAAGCGCGGCCTGACCTATTCGGTCTATTCCTCGCTCGCGACGTCCGATCATAGCCCCGCCTTCATCGGCTCGACCTCGACCAAGAACGAGCGCGCGGCGGAGAGCTTGAGCGTGATCGAGAGCGAATTCGCCCGTCTCGCGGCGGACGGCCCGACCGCCGAGGAGTTGGACAAGGCCAAGAAATATCTGACCGGCTCCTACGCTTTGCGCTTCGACAGCTCGACCAAGATCGCCGGCCATCTGCTGCAATTGCAGCGCGAGGGATTCGGCGCGGATTATCTCGACCGCCGCAACGCCGAGGTCGAGGCCGTAACGCTGGACGACGCGCGGCGCGTGGCGAAGCGCCTGATCGGCGACGCCGCCTTGCTGATCGCGGTGGTCGGCCGCCCGGAAGGGGTGAGCGAGACCGCCGTGTGATGAGCGATGCGCGGCGCGAACAGTCCCGCCATCGACCGAGCCCGCGCATTGCGGCGTGACCAGACCGAGGCCGAACGGAGCCTGTGGCGGGCTCTGCGTGGGCGTGCGCTCGACGGGCTTAAATTCGTGCGGCAGGAGCCGATCGGGCCATTTTTCGTCGATTTCGTCTGTCGCGAGAAAAAGCTGGTGATAGAGGTCGACGGCGCGACCCATTCCACCGAGGAGGAACTGGCTTTCGATCTGCGACGCGAGCAATATCTTCGCGACGCGGGCTATCGAATCGTTCGCGTGACCAATGAGGACGTGTTTCGGAACCTCGAAGGCGTCTGCGAAACGATTTTGGCCGCTCTGAAATGATGATTTCGCACGGATTCTCCTCCCCGCCGGGGCCTTCCCCCTCGCCCCGCAAGCGGGGAGAGGGCAGGGGTGAGGGGCGCGGCGACCTGCTCCTGCGTAGCCGCTGTTCCGCGCCGCCCACGTTTTCCGGCTCGTTCGCCCTCGAGACGGCCCCTCGCCCTAACCCTCTCCCCGAACCGAAGTCGGCTGTTGCTAGCTTCGGCACCGAAAGCGCGCAAATCGGGAACACCCGATTTGCGTGTGGGGAGAGGGGACGGCGCGCGCCTTTCCCATGACCATCCGCCGGCTCGATCCCATTCTGGCGGACCGCATCGCCGCCGGCGAGGTGGTCGAGCGCCCCGCCGCCGCCGTGAAGGAACTGGTCGAAAACGCCCTCGACGCCGGCGCCGCGCGCATTGACGTCACGATTGCCGGCGGCGGCCAGAAGCTGATCCGCGTCATCGACGACGGCGCCGGCATGGATGAGGCCGATCTCGCGCTCTGCGTCGAGCGCCACGCCACTTCCAAAATCCCCGACGGCGATCTGACCAATATCGCCACGCTCGGCTTTCGCGGCGAGGCCCTGCCGTCCATCGCCTCGGTCGCGCGGCTGGAAATTTCCGCGCGCACGGCGCAGGCGTCGCATGGTTCGCGGCTGCGGGTCGAATTCGGCGATGTCGCGCCGCCGGTCCCGATCGCGATGGCGCAGGGCGTGCGGGTCGAGGCGCGCGACCTGTTCGCCGCCACCCCGGCGCGGCTTAAATTCCTGAAGAGCGAGCGCGCTGAGGCCGCCGCCGTGTCCGACGTGATGAAGCGCCTCGCCATGGCGCATCCCGGCGTGCGCTTCTCGCTCGGCGGCGAAGGGCTGGCCGGGTTCGATTATCAGGCCTGCCCGTCGGGCCGAGAGGGGCTGCTGGCGCGGCTGACCCAGGTTCTGGGCCGCGATTTCCGCGACAACGCCCTTGCAGTGGACGCCGAGCGCGAAGACGTCCGGCTATGGGGCTTCGCCGGCCTGCCGACCTGGCACCGCGCCAATGCCTTGGCGCAATTCGTGTTCGTCAACGGCCGCCCGGTGCGCGACCGCCAGATCGCCGGCGCGATCCGTGCGGCCTATATGGATTATCTGAGCTCTGACAGGCATCCGACCCTCGCTCTGTTCATCACCTGCCCGCCGCGTCTGGTCGATGTCAATGTCCATCCCGCCAAGGCCGAGGTGCGTTTCGCCGATCCTGGCCTGGTGCGCGGGCTCGTCGTTGGCGCGCTCAAGCAGAGCCTCGCCGCCGCCCTGCATCGCGCCACGCCGACCAACGCCGCCGCCGCCACGCAGAAATTCGCGCAGGCGCTGCCGGCTTTCGCGCGGCCCGTGCAGAATTGGGACTGGCGCGCCTCGCCCGCCGCGCCGACCCTGCTCGAATCCGCGCCGGGCTTCGCCGAAGCCGCCCCAGCGGCCGACGCCCGCGCCCATGAGGCCGCGCCGCAGGACAGCGATCTGGCTGCGCCGCTCGGCGCGGCGCGGGCGCAGATTCACGAAACCTATATCATCGCGCAGACCCGTGATGGTCTGGTGCTGGTCGACCAGCACGCCGCCCATGAGCGCTTGGTCTATGAAAGGCTGAAGGCCGAGCGGGCGAAGAACGGCGTGGCGCGGCAGGCGCTGCTTTCGCCGCTGGTGGTCGATCTCGACGCCGACGACGCCGCGCGATTGGTCGAGGCCGCCGATCTGCTCGGCCCCTTGGGGTTGGCGCTGGAGCCGTTCGGCCCTGGCGCGGTTGCCGTGCACGAGGCGCCCTCGGCGCTGCGGACGGCGGATATCGAGCCTCTGGTGCGCGATCTGGCTTGTTCGCTGGCCGAGGATGGCGCGGCGGCGCCGCTCGAAAAGAAGCTCGACCATGTGCTGGCGACGATGGCCTGCCATCATTCGGTGCGCGCCGGCCGACGTCTCGCGCCGGAGGAAATGAACGCGCTGCTGCGCGAAATGGAGCGCACGCCGGGCTCGGGCCAGTGCAATCACGGCCGCCCGACCTATGTCGAACTGAAGCTCGCCGATATCGAGAAATTGTTCGGCCGCCGGTGACCTGCGCCTTGTCCCGCGCTAAACAAGCCCGATGAGCCAGACCGAAACCGAGGCGCGCATCGAGGCGCTCGAAGCCGCCAGCGCCCATCAGGACCGCGTGATCGCCGAATTGAGCGACGCGGTCGCCGCGCACTGGGCGCGCATCGACGCCTTGACCCGCGAAGTCCTGCGCCTGCGCGATGAGGTCCAGGGCCTGAGCCAGCGCGTCGCGCCGGACAAGCCGCCGCCGCATTATTGACGCGCGGCCGCAGGCCTGACGTAGCGTCCCGTTCACCTTTGTCGTGAATTTTCAAGGCCCACGCGCCGGCCGCTCGCTTTTTCACGTTTTTCTTTACGGCGGAGAAACCAGCCGGCCCCAGCCTGTCGCGAGCTTATCGGAACAGGATTGTCAGCATGTCGGACCTTTCCACCCTCGCGAGCGTCGCGGATCTGCGTCGCGAGATTTTCGCAACGGGCACGGCGAGCCGCGACGATTTCGTCCGCGCGCTGGAATGGCGCGGCGACGATAGCGCCGATTATCGCCAGCTTCTGGCCGATATCGCGGTCGATTTGTTCGTCGACCAGGCCGATCCGCCGCAATATGTCTCGATTGAGGCCGCCAATTGGCTGTTGGCGCAATTGAACGCCCACAAGCTTTCCTATGCGGCGACGATCGCGCTGCTCTCCCAGCTCATGCGCTATGCCGTCAGCCTGCCGTCCTCGCTGTCGTCCTTCATGCTGGCCGAAGTCGAGGCGGCGGTGGTCGAGGGGCGTCCGGGCCATCCGTCCGGGCGGATCGACGAGGCCGATGTCGAGGCCCTGCGCCGCGCTCTTTACGCCGCCGACGCCGAAGCTGCGCTTCATGTCACGCGACCCGAGGCCGAGGTCCTGTTCCGCATCGCCCACGCCAATGCCGGCAAGCCGACCGCGGACGGTTTCGACACTCTATTCGCCCAGGCGGTCGGCAATCATCTGCTCGCCATCGCCTTCCACGGCGTGGCCAAGGTCGAGGACCGGCTGGCGCTGGAGCGGTTCGAGAACGCGCCGGAGGCCGGCGTCGGCGGCTTCCTGAAAAACATGCTCGGCGCGACGCTGCCCGAGGCCGAAGACCTGCAAAGCCCGCTCGCGCGTGACGAGGCCTTGTGGCGCGCCAAGAACGAGGCGGACGCGCGCGCGGTCCGAGGCCGAAAAGATCGACCAGGACGAGATCATCTGGCTGTTCGCCCATCTCACCCGGCGCGGCGAACTGACCTCGGCCGAGCGCCGTCTGCTGGTCTTTCTGCGGCAGGAGGTGGCCGCGCCGCCGCCGGGCCTCGTCGATCTGTTCCAGAGGGCCGGAATCTGAGCGGCGGCTTGTCGCCGCCGACTCTTGCGTGACTTGCTTGCGTGACTTGGCCGCAATTTTGCGCCATAAAGCGGCGTCCCTTTCGCCAAATCCTCTGGCCAAGTCCGCGCGCTCATGACGATCATCGATTCCCTGCGCAAGCAGATCGTGCCCATCCATCCGGAAGGCTATGTCTTTATCGCCATTTTCGCCGGCGTCTCGCTGGTGCTGAGCTGGCTGTGGTCGCCGCTCGGCTGGATCGGCGCCTTCCTGACCGCCTGGTGCGCCTATTTCTTCCGCGATCCGCCGCGCGTCACGCCGGTGCAGGACGGGCTGGTGGTTTCGCCGGCCGACGGCATGATCTGTTCGATCGGCCAGTTCGCGCCGCCGCCGGAGCTCGGGCTCGGGGCCGAGCCGCTGCTGCGCGTCTGCGTTTTCATGAATGTGTTCGACTGCCATGTGAACCGCGCGCCGGTCACCGGCCGCATTTCCCGCATTGCCTATAAGCCCGGCCTGTTCCTCAACGCCGATCTCGACAAGGCGAGCGAGGACAACGAGCGCAACGGGCTGGTGATCGACGCGCCACAGGGGCGGTTCGGCGTGGTGCAGATCGCCGGTCTGGTCGCGCGGCGAATCGTCTCGTTCGTGCAGGAGGGCCAGAGCCTCGGCGTGGGTGAGCGGTTCGGCCTGATCCGGTTCGGCTCGCGCGTCGACGTCTATCTGCCGCCGGGCGCGCGCGTGCTGGTCGGCCTTGGCGCCCGCGCGGTCGCCGGCGAGACGGTGCTCGCCGATTACAGCCAGACCGAAGCCGAGCGTCATTTCAAGGTTGGCTGAAATGGCGCCCGACAATCCCCCTTCCGCCGCGCCGGCAAGGGCGAGCTTCCGGCCACGCGGCTTGCGCGGCCTGCCGTTGCGTTTCGTCGTGCCCAACGTAGTTACGCTGCTGGCGCTGTGCGCCGGGCTGACGGCGATCCGGTTCGCGGCCGAGGCAAAATATGAAAGCGCCGTGCTCGCCATTCTGGTCGCGGCCGTGCTCGACGGGGTCGACGGCCGCATCGCGCGGGCTCTCAAGAGCTCGTCGCGCTTCGGGGCCGAGCTGGATTCGCTGGCGGATTTCATCGATTTCGGCGTGGCGCCGGGCCTGCTGCTGTTCTTCTGGTCGCTGCACGACCTCAAGACGGTCGGCTGGGCGGCGGTGCTGATCTTCGCCATAGCGGCGGCTTTGCGCCTCGCGCGCTTCAATGTGATGATCGACGATCCGGACAAGCCGGACTGGGCGGGCCGGTTTTTCACCGGCATGCCGGCGCCGGCGGGCGCCATCGTCGTGCTGTTGCCGCTTTACGTGCATCTCTCGTTCGACCTGCCGGAATCGCGCTTCCTGACCCTGATCGAAGCGCTTTACGTCGTCGCGGTCGCGGGTCTGATGGCCAGCCGCATCCCGCATTTCTCCGGCAAACATATCGGCCGGGTGCCGCGCGAAACCTTCGTCTTCGTGCTGTTCGCTGTGGCGGCCTTGCTCGTGCTGCTGGCGTCTTTCCCCTTGCAGATGCTGATCTTCGTCAGCCTTGCCTATCTCGCCATGATCCCCTTTTCGGTGCGCGCCTTCCACCGCCTGTCCGAGCGCGACGCCGCCGAAAAGGCGCCGCCGCCCGGGGCGGACGCCGCCTGAACGGCTGAAAGGGCGGTCATGCGTCTCGCCTATCATCTGCTCGACGTGTTCACGGATCAGCCGCTTGCCGGCAATCCGCTCGCCGTCGTTCCCGACGCCGAGGGCCTCGATCCGGCGCTCATGCAGGCCATCGCCCGCGAATTCAACCTGTCCGAGACGGTGTTCGTCGTCCCGCCGCGCGATCCCGTCCATACGGCGGCGCTGCGCATTTTCACGCCCGCGCTCGAACTGCCCTTCGCCGGCCATCCGACCATCGGCGCGGCCTGCCTGATCGCGCAATTGCGCGCCCCCGACATGATCGGCCGCCAGCCCTTGCGGCTGGTGCTGGAGGAACCGGTCGGCCCGGTCGTCTGCGAGGTGGTCCGCGTTCAGGGGGCGTTGCGCGCGAGCTTTGTTGCGCCAAACGCGCCGCAGCTTCTGGGCGAAATTCCGGATCGCGCCGGCATCGCCGCCGCGTTTGGGTTGAGCGAGGCAGAGATTGGCTTCGACGGCCATGCGCCGGTCGTGGCTTCGGCGGGCCTGCCTTTCGCTTTCGTCCCAGTCGCGAGCGCGGCGGCGCTTGACGCCATCGCGCCGGATTTTTCTCGCTTCGGCGCGGCCTTCCCGCTCGAACGCCCGGCGGTTTTTCTCTACACGCGCGAGACGGTCGATCCCGCCCATCACGTCCATGTGCGGGTGTTCGTTCCGGGCCTGGGCGCGCATGAAGATCCGGCGACCGGGTCGGCGGCCTGCGCCTTCGCCGCGGTCGCGGCGCGGTTCGAGCGGCCCGAGGACGGCGAACATACCATTGTCATCGAACAGGGCTTCGCCATGGGGCGCCCGAGCCAGATCGCCTTGACGATGCGGATCGCCTCCGGCGCCCTGGTCGAGACCAGCGTCGGCGGCGCCTGCGTCAGGATCGGCGAGGGCGTGCTGGTTTTTTGAGTTTTGCCGAGCTCCACCGGAATAATGCTTTGTGCGTTTTCTTTGGAAAAGTATTGAAGTTATGGGGCGTCCCAAGAATCCGCTGGAAGAAGGTTTAAGATTAGTTCAGTATAGATGGTCTTTTCAGCGTATGGCGATTTCACAGATAGCCCGTTGTCATCATCGGTTGGATATACGTGGATGTGACCGCCGAGCGATTTTAAGCGTTCCAATTTCATGATAAGGAGATCTACTCCTTTATTGTCAAGATGTATTTCTATAGCTTTCTGGGTTTCATTATAAACGATAGAGATCATTTTTCTGTCCGCCGGAAAAAAATCAGCTCATTCTAAAACACGAGCAATTTCGCGACAAAACCTGTGATGCGGAATCCTTAATTTTCGTGCGTTTTCCTCGGGCGGAACACCAGTTTCTGGTAGACCAGACCAATTCCGATCAGCACCGCGCCGAGCCCGATGAAGGAAAAGGCCCGCTGCGCCCCGACCAGATGGGCGAGATCGAACACGAAGACCTTCAGCACCGCCAGCACGATCACCGCCGCCGAGGCGACGCGCGCCTCCAGCGAATGACGCAACAGGCCATAGGCGAGCAGCGCGACGCCCAGCGCCAGCCAGACCGCCGAATAGGCATATTGCTCGGTCGCGCTCGCCGTCTGGTTCCAGCCGATCCACAGCCCCTGGAACAGCCGGCGGGTTTCCAGCGTGACATAGAGGAAGATCAGCAGCAGGGCGACCAGCCGCAGCATGCGCAGGAACCAGAGCGGCCGCGTCGCGCGGCACAGATTGGCGACCAGCGCGGCGCAGGCGCCGGGCAGGGCGTAGCCGAGCAGCAGGCTGTTCACCCAGCGGCCGCCGATGACGGGACGCTGGTCAACATAGGGATTGGTCCATAAAGCCAGCGCGAGGGCGGCGAGCAGCGCCGACAGCACGCCGAAGGCCAGCGAGCAGAAATTCAGCACCGGGCTCGTCCGGGCCAGATCGAGCCGGGCGAGAACCAGCGAAAAGCCCAGCGCGCTGACGGTATAGAGCCCGTTCTCGACGAGGCCGGCGTCGTCCACGAAGGGATCGCCCCCATGCAACGCGTGGCGGATCTGGAAGAAGACCAGCAAAGCCGAAAACAGCACCGCCAGAGCCTCGGCGATCCGGGTCGCGCGATCGGGGCCGCCGCGCCCAAGAAAATGCGCAGCGAGGCCGAAGGACAAGGCCGGGGCGCCATAGCCGAACAGCAGCCAGTTGAAGATCGGGGTGGTTCCAAGCTCGTCGCCGACGATGCGCGGGTCCCAGGCCAGCCGCGCCGCGATCACCAAGCCCAAAGCGGCGACCGCCTGCCGCAAGGCGGGAACGCCGAGGCGCGATTCGACATAAGCCGCGCCCAGCGCCGACAGGGACAAGGCCACGGTGAGCATGCCGCGATCGAGCGTGAAGGTCAAGCCGAGGGCGAGAGCGGCGAGGGTCGCCGCGGCCATCAGTCCCAGCGCGAGGCGGTCGTTCGATCCTGGCGCGTCGCGGTTGGAAAAGATGCGGGCGGCGGCCAGAAAGGCGAAGGCGAGACCGAGCGCGACGAGGCCGAGCGGCGGGCTCGCCGCCATCCAGGTCAGCCGCAGATAGACGATGGATAGAGCCGCCAGCGGCGTCAGCGCGGCGGTCGCGGCGAGAATGGTGGCTGCCCGCCGGGGAATATCGATCCGCCGCCACAGCGCGTGGCCGGCCAGGCCCGCGACCGCCACGGCGCCGAGCCCGGCGAAGATCTGGAACCGCTCCGGGAGCAGCGGCGGGGCTTCGTAAAGGTCGAAGCTGAGGGTTTCGGTCGGCCACAGCGCGAGCAGATAGGCCAGGACGGCGCCGGCGCCCGCGAGCAGGCCCGGCGCGAGCCAGGGCCGCGCCGCGCCCGAAAGGGCGAGCAGGGCGACCAATCCGGACGCGCCGAGCAGCCAGAACCCGTCGAAGGCGCCGCGATTGGCGCAGATGGCGAGAGCGAAAGCGGCGATAAGCGCCAGGCCGAGCGGTCCGGCATGGGCCAGGATGAGGCGCCGGCGCGGGTCCGCCGTCGGGCCGGCGCGATCGAGCGCGAAGGCCCAGCAGGCCAAAGCCGTCTGCGCGATGAAATGCAGCTCGGCGGCCTGCGGGAAATCCGGCAGGCGCCCGAAGGCGAAAGCCAGGCCCCACAAGGCCGCGCCGACCGCGCCGGAGATCGCCAGCCAGGTCCATTGGCGCAGCCGCGCCAGCCCATAGCTCGCCGCCGTGACCACGCCGACATAGACCAGCACCGGCCAGGGATTTGGTTCGGCCGATTCCACCAGCAGCGGCGCGGCCAGCGCGCCGGCGAGTCCGAGCCCGGCGATGGCGGGTCCGTGCCAGACGGCGGCGAACAAAGTCGCGAGCGCGGCGGCGCCCAGAGCGACGAAGGCGAGGGCCGGACTGATGAAGCCGTAGAGCGCATGGGCTGCGTAGATCGCGCCGAAGCCGGCGGTGGTGCCGGCGGCGGTCAGCACCGCCGGCGTGGGCGTGGTTTCGCCCGCGCTTTTCTCGCGCCGGCGCAGGAATTCGCCGGCGCCGATCAGGGCCGCCGAGAACAGCAGGCCCAGCAGCACGCGCGCGGCCGGGCCGAACAGGCCCTGTTCGATGGCGTAGCGCACCAGCAGCAGTCCGCCGAGCGCCAAGGCGAGGCCGCCGACATAGACCGCCCAGCGCGCGCCGATGGCTTCTTCCAGCGAGCGCGTTGGACGGGCAGGGGACGGCGGGGCGGGAGGCGGTTCGCTGTGCGGCGGGGTCGGCGCCGGTTCGGGCGAAGGCCCCGGCGGCGAAGCAGCTTCGGCTTCAGGCTCCGGCGCCGCGGGGGCGGGCGATTGGAATCGCAAGGCCTGCACTTCCGCCTGAAGGACGCGCAGGTTCCGCTCCATTCGGCCCAGCCGGGCGCGCGCGTCCATCGCCAGGAAGAAGGCGACCACGCCGATGAGAGTCAGAAGGCCGGCGAACATATCCATCAGTCCCGTTGGGTCCCGTTCCTCGAGACAAGCCGCTCCGCATTGTCGCCGCCGCCGCTTTCTCTTTTCTTACAGCCGCGGGCGCTTGTCTTACAGCAGCCTCGGCTCGGCGGGCTGCTGAATTTCCGGCCCGTCGCGATCGGCGCGATTGACCAGCGGCGTCAGGGCGAAAAAGGCGATGGTCTCGTCCGGCGCCGGCCGCAGCAAGGCCAGCGGCGGCGGATGGGTCTCGTCCGGGTCGAGCCAGGCGTCGTAATGGTCCGGCGCGATCAGCGCGGGCATGCGGTCGTGAATGGCGGCGGTCGCGCCATTGGCCATGGTGGTGACGATGCAGGCGGTGTCGATCTCGCCACCGGACGCGTCGATATAGGTTTCCCACAGGCCGGCGAAAGCCATCAGCCCGCCGTCGCAGCGATGGAACAGATAAGGCGTTTTCGGCGCGGATTTCTTGGGCGCGGATTTTCCGGCGCCGGGTCCGTTGGCGCGCCATTCATACCAGGCGTCGGCTGGCACGAGGCAGCGCCGCCGTCGCAAGGCCGCGCGGAAACTGGGCTTTTCCGCCAGGGTTTCGGCGCGGGCGTTGAAAAGCAGCGGGAATTTCTGCACGTCCTTGACGAAACCAGGCAGAAAACCCCAGCGCGCGAGCTGGAAATGGCGCATCACGCCCTGCGGGCCGCCCCGCGCCGTGACGATGGGGATCGGCTGCGTCGGCGCGATATTGTAGCGCGGCGGGAAATTGGGCTGTTCCGCATAGCGGAAATGGGCGCGGACGGCTTCGGGCGGCGAAGTGATGGCGAAGCGTCCGCACATGATCTACCCTTTTCTTTGATCGCGACGCGTCGCGATCAAAGAATCCCTCGCACCGGCTCGGCGTCGCATTCGCTCCTATCCGGTTCTCACGCGTGAGAACCGGCGCTTCTATTCTTCCCGGATATACCGCGCCGAACGCGTGCGCAAAGTCACCAATTCCTCGGCGGCCGAGGGATGCAGCGCCATGGTGGCGTCGAAATCGGCCTTTTTCGCGCCGTGCTTCAGGGAAATGGCGAGCAATTGCGCCATTTCGCCGGAATCCTCGCCGAGCACATGGACGCCGATCACGCGGTCGCTGTCGCCGTCCACCACGATCTTCATGATGACTTTTTCGGGCGCGCCGGTCAGCGTCGCTTTCATCGGGCGAAACGCGGCCTGGTAGATGTCGACGCAGCGGATTTTCTGCCGCGCTTCCGCCTCGCTCATGCCGACCGTGCCGATTTCCGGCGTGGTGAAGACGGCGGTGGGAATGAAATCGTAATCGACCTGCTTGGTCCCGCCGCCGAACAGATGGTCGGCCAGCAAATGGCCCTCGCGAATGGCGACCGGCGTCAGATTGACGCGATTGGTCACGTCGCCCACGGCGTGAATGGAGGGGATATTGGTCGCGCTATGGGCGTCGACCTTGATCGCGCCGGCCTTGTCCAGCACGACGCCGGCCGCTTCGAGCCCGAGGCCCTTGGTCGAAGGGGCGCGGCCGGTCGCGATCAGGACCTGGTCGGCCTCAATGGCGCCGCCATCGGTGAGGGCGATGCGCAAGCCGTCGGCGGTCTTTTCGATCGCGCTCGGCAATATGGTCGGCCGCTGGTCGATCCCGGCGCGGGTCATGGCTTCGCTCAAGCCGTCGCGCAGGCTGTCGTCGAAATTGCGCAAAATCCGGTCCGAGCGATGAAGCACGGTCACTTTCGCGCCGAGCCGGGCGAAAACGCAGGCGAATTCCACCGCAATATAGCCGGCGCCGACGACGACGAGCCGCTTGGGGAAGACCGGCAGGTCGAAAATCTCGTTCGAGCTGATGGCGTGCTCCAGCCCCGGAATGACCGGCTGGAACGAAGGCGCGCCGCCGGTGGCGACCAGAATGTGCCGCGTCCGGATCGCGCGCCCGCTCTTGACGAGCCGCACCTCGTTCGGGCCGATGATTTCCGCGCGCTCCTCGAAAATCGCGACATTGGCCTTGTTCAGATTGGCCTCGTAAATGCCGGAGAGGCGGGAAATTTCCTTTTCCTTGGCGGCGACCAGCTTGCGCCAGTCGAATTCCGGCTGTTGCGGCAGCGACCAGCCGAAGGCCTCGGAATCGGCGAAATCGTCGGCGAAGCGCGAGGCGTAGACATAGAGCTTTTTCGGCACGCAGCCGCGGATAACGCAGGTGCCGCCGATGCGGAACTCTTCCGCGATCATGACCTTGGCGCCATGGCCCGACGCGATGCGCGCCGCGCGCACGCCGCCCGAACCAGCCCCGATGACGAAGAGATCGACTTCAAATTCAC
>NZ_JAYSBG010000062.1:0-13813 GCF_041915505.1 Rhodoblastus sp.
TTGGGCGCGTCCGGATGGCCCAGCTCCTCGACGCCGGTGATGGTGTCGGAGCCCTGTTCCGGCCTGTCCTTCACCGATTGCTGCAGGGCGCGGGCGAGCTTCAGCCATTTTTCGAGATCGGCCTTGGTCTCGGGACCATAGCCGGGCGCCTCCTTGTCCTCGCCGACATAGCGCAGATAGGCGTTGACGATCAGTTCGTCATTGGTGACGTTCTTGTTGATCAGGCGGTGATTGACCCAGCGATCGAGCGGCGTCCAATCCTTTTCTGCCTTGAAGACGGCGTCGCGGCTGTCGGTGAGATAGCGCTCCTTGTGATAGGTGAAGGCCTTGTCGCGATATTTCTCGATCAGCGGCCTGGACTGGGCGCGGATGTCCTTGATCTTCTCTTCATATTCGGCGACGTCCTTCTGATAGGCGATCTCCGAATAGCCGCGGACCGCCTGGAATTCCTCGGTGGTCGAGGTGTTCGCGAAGAACGCCTGAAGGGAGTAGTAATCCTTCATGGTGATCTTGTCGGTCTTGTGATTGTGGCAGCGCGCGCAGCCGATCGTGCTGCCGAGGAAGACCGAGCCGACCGTATCCGTCATATCCGTGGTGATCTGATATTTGCGCTGCACGAGGTCGCGCGAATTGGGATTGTCCGGATAGGCGGTCAGGAAGCCGGTGGCGATCAGCGCTTCCTGATTGTTCGGGAAGATTTCATCGCCCGCGATCTGCTCCTCGATGAAGCGCGAATAGGGCTTGTCCTGATTGAACGACGCGATCACGTAATCGCGATAGCGATAATAGTTCAGGCGCGTGGCGTCGCCCTGGAAGCCGGCGGAATCGGCGTAGCGCGCGAGATCGAGCCAGCGGCGGCCCTGGCGTTCGCCGTAATGGGGCGAGGCGAGCAGGCGGTCGACCAGTTTTTCATAAGCCTTCGGCGAGGAATCATTGGTGAAATTCGCCACCTCTTCCGGCGTCGGCAGCAGGCCCCAGGCGTCAAGGGTGGCGCGGCGAATGAAGGTGGCGCGGTCGGTGTCGAGCGAGGGCTTCAGGCCTTTGGATTCCAGCTTGGCGAGCACGAAGGCGTCGAGCGGCCGCAACGCCCAGTCCTTCTGCTGGACGTCGGGAATCGCGGGCGCGACCACTGGAACATAGGACCAGTGCGTTGGCGCCGCGGGCGCGGCTGGAGCGGCCGCCTGTTGCGCAGGGGCAGGCTGGGCCGGCGCGGGCTGGGCCTGCGAGCCGGATGCGGCCTGCTGGGCGGGCGAGGGAACTTGCGCGGGAGCGGGGGCTGCGTCGCTGACCGCCTTGGCGGGCGCCTCGGCTGGCTTGGCCTGGGCGCTGTCCGAGGCGGCGCCGGTCGCGGCGGCGACGGGTTGCGGCGGGGCCTCCGCAGACGCGGCGGGCGCCGCAACCGGCGCGACCGGGCGCTCCTCGGCGGCCACGACCGCGGTGATCGAGGTGAAACTCAACAAAAAGGCCAGATAGGCTTTTCCTCTTAGCGTGCTCATTGCATTCTCTCTCCGAAGACGTCGTGTGCCGTCACGGCGTGGATCGCCCACAGCGCAGCGCCATAAACATACTATTACGATAGGAATAAAAGGATTCACAACGCTTGACAATGGCGATTGTGTCGCCGCCGCGTAATTTTCCGCGGTCCGATTTCGGCGTCTTTGGCGCGTGTTTGGTGGGTAACGGCAACGATCTGGTTGAAAATTCTTCGCACGCGCTTCGAACAGAAAAAGCCGGACGGCGGTCGCTTATTTTTGAAAATATTGGTCTTTATGGCGCGTTCGGCAGGGCGGCGCGCCGACCGCCGCGCGGCGCGCGGGTTGTTGCGCCACGGTCACAGCGTGACCATTCATCCCCCGTTCAGAAGCTTTTTTCACCGCCGGGCGATTGACTCCTTTCTCCGGAGAAAATCATATTAAACTGATAGGATAAATTGACGTTCCGCAAATCACGTAACTTTGTCGTGATCTCTGTGCGGCGGCGGATCAGGGGGTTGTAATGAAGAGTTCGTTCCATCGCCGACGGCAAAAATGGCTGTCCGGCGTCGCCGCGTTGCCGATCGCCTTGGCGGGCGGCGCCGTCGCGCTTTCGGTTTTCGCGCTTCAGGCGCGCGCTGAGGACGCTCAGGTCGACGAGGTGACGATCACAGCGCGCGACCGCGCCGAGAAGGCGCAGGACGTGCCGCTGCCGATTTCCACGATCGGCCAGAAGACGTCCACGCGCGAGCATGTCGAGAGCTGGAGGGATGTGATCCAGCGCGTGCCGAGCTTCACGCCGGCCATCGCCAATCCCCGCACCGGCGCCAACGGCCTGCGCGGCATCACCGGCATATCAGGCGGCGCGGACGGCTCGGAAGGCGACGTCGGCCTGATCGTCGACAATGTGTTCTACACCTATATCGGCTTCTCCTGGTTCACCCAGTACGATATCGAATCGCTGCAGATCGCACGTGGCCCGCAAGGCACGCTGCTCGGCAAGAACACCACGACCGGCGCGATCATCATCAACACCAATCCGCCGAGCTTCACGCCGCAGACGACGACGGAAACCTCGTTCGGATCGCGTCGCTTCGCCGAGGAAAAGTTCACCACCACCGGTCCGCTCATCCCCGACACGCTGGCCTATCGCGTCTCGATCTTCGGCGCCAAGCAGGACGGCTGGCTCCCGAATCTCTACGGTCCGACGGAGCCCAAGGGCCAGGACACCAATCGCTGGGGCGCCCGCATCCAATTGCTGGGCACGGTCGAAAACATCACCGACCGCTTCATTTACGAGCATCTGGCGTCGGCGGAAACCAACAATGCGACGCCGACCTGGAACGACGGCTGGACGACCAATTTCAACGGCTTGCCGCGCTCGATCTCCGCGACCAACGCCTTGGGCGTGAAGCAGACCTTCCAGACGCCGCAGCAGGCGCTGGCCTATCTTTATCCGACCATGGCCTCTCGGTTCCAGCCGTATTATTTCAACACGGTCTATACCAATTTCGGCAATGTCGACACGCATACCAACGGCGCGTCGAACGAGCTGAACTGGCTGATCGGCGATTACAATCTGACCTCGGTTTCGGCCTGGCGCCATTTCGACTTCCATCCGAACAATTCGGACGGCAATTACGGCCTCTACCAATACCAGAACGACATCACCGGCTATGACGTCGGCGCCAATCAATATTCGCAGGAATTGCGTCTCTCGTCGCCGATCGGCGGCCCGATCGACTGGACGATCGGCTCCTATTTCCTGCGCGAGACGATCACTTCGAACTCTCGACGGCAATTCGGCCAGGATGCGGTCGCGCTGTTGCAGAAGAACGTCACAGGCAAGGGGCTCAACAATCCCGCCATTCTCACCGGCGTCGAATCCGATCTGTACGGTCAGGCGGGCATCACCACTTTCGCCCAGTTCGGTCAGTTGAATTACCATTATGACGAGAAGACCACGATCACCTTCGGCGTGCGCAATAGCTGGGAGGATCGCACCTCGTCCGACACCGGCTTTTATTTCGGCGGCGCCACGCTCCCGGCCAATCTGACCAATGTGCGCACCAATTACGTGATCTCGGAAACCGGCGGCACGAATTTCTATCTGCCCGGAGAACAGAAGACGGATTCGATCTCATTCCTGATCAATCCATCCTACAAGTTCAATGACAACGTCACCGGTTACCTGTTTGTCGGACGCGGCGTGAAATCCGGCGCCGCCAACACGGCGGCTGTGCCGCTCTACTACACCAATACAAGCTTTAATACCAACAATCAGGTCTATCCCATCGTCGGCTATATGCCGCCCATCACACAGCCGGAAGTGTCGCTCGACTACGAAATCGGCTTCAAATCGCAATGGTGGGATAACAAGCTGCAGGTTAACGCCAACGCCTATTGGAACGACATCTATAACTTCCAGGCGGTCCTTAACCAGAACTACACATTCGTCGATTCCTCCGGCAACACCAACATCGTCTCCAAGAGCTATCTCGGCAACATTCCTCAGGTTCGCCTGATGGGCGTCGAACTGGACGGCCGTTACTCGCCCCTCGAAAATCTCTGGATCAATGTCGCGGCCGCCTACAATGGCGCCTGGTATATCAGCTATCCCAATGCGACCCCTCCGGCCGACTATTCCGCCGCTTACCCCACTGCGCAGCTCAATCTTGCCGGCGTCACCATACTGAATGTGACGCCTTACAGCTTCGGCATTGGCGCGAATTACGAATATAGCGTCGGGTCCTATTTCGGCGAGAGCATCAAGGGCTATGTCTGGGGCAACCAGTTCTTCAAGAGCCTGACCTATTTCTCGCTCGGCCCGGCCTATACGCGCTATGTGCTCGAACAGGGCTCCTATTCCATCTTCAACGCCGGTTTCGGCTTCAAGACGGCCGACGAGAAATATGACATCTCGGTCTGGGCGAAGAACCTGTTCGACCGCCGCGCCATGAACAGCCAGGCGCTGTCAACGTCCGGCACGACGCTCGCCTATGGCACGGTCACCTGGGTCGACCCGCTCACCGTCGGCGCGACGCTCCGCACGAAGTTCTGATGGCGCGGGACAGGACTGACGGCCGGCGGCGGATTTTTCGCCGTCGGCGCCGCGCGTTGCTCGCCGCCGCGCTCTGCGTCTGGGCGGCCTCGATTGTCGAAACGCGCGGGCAGGATCTCGCGGGCGACGTGGCGCGCGGAAAAATCCGCTCCAAGGCCGAACAGTGCCAGGAATGCCACGGCGAGGCCGGGCAGGGCACGGCGGACCATTATCCCCGGCTCGCCGGACAATGGTCCGCCTATCTGCGCAAGCAATTGGGCGATTTCCAGTCGGGCGCGCGCAAGAACGAAATCATGACGGCGATGGCCTCGGAATTGTCGCCGCAGGATATCGCCGATATCGCCGCCTATTTTTCCGCGGCGCCGGCCGTGGCCGGGCGGCCCGGTTCTGCCAGCGCGCGCGGCGAAGAACTGTTCCGGCGCGGCGATCCGGCGCGAGCGCTGCCGGCCTGCGCCTCCTGCCACGGCCTGGCGGCCGAAGGCGTAGGGGTGGAAGGCGATCCCGTCCCGGTCCTTGCCGGTCAAAGCGAAATCTATCTCGCCAATCAGCTGTTCTTTTGGAAGGTCGAAGACCGCCACAACAGCGCGGGCGGCGTCATGAACGCCGTGGCCCGCGCCCTGAGCGCCGAGGAAATCGACGCCCTCGCGAACTATCTGTCGGGCTTGCGCCCTGCCGAGCAAAAGAAGGATTGACCAGAGATGGGAATTAAATCCATAGATAATCTAAATTATGAGGAACACATGAGAGTCAAACACACTGCCGGGCCGCCGGTTTCGGAGCATGACCTGGCTCTGATCATCGCCCAGCGGCTGCGCGGGCGCACCGACGACCGCGAACAGATCCTGGATGAACTGGCCGAACGCGCCGGGGTCGAGCCGCGCCTGCTGCGCGCCATCGCCAATGGCGAGCGGGCGCCGAGCATTTCGATCCTGTGGAAGATCGCCAACAGCCTCGACGTGCCCTTCGGCGCCCTGATCGCGCGGCCGCACCGCGGCGGGGTCGTGATCATCCGCCATAGCGACGACAATGTGCTCGAATCGAGCAATGGCGCCTTCAAGTCGCGCGCGCTCACCGCCTTCGGAACCAGCCCGCGCGTCGAAATCTATGAGCTGGCGATCGCGCCGGGCCATCTGGAAAAATCCCAGGCCCATCCGTCCGGGACGTCCGAGAATATCGTCATCGGCAAGGGGACGCTGGAAATCGTCGTCGGCCGGGAGCCGGCCTTTCGGCTGGAGCAGGGCGACGCGATCCATTTCTCGGCGGATGTGCCGCATTCCTATCGCAATATCGGCGAGGAGGAGGCGGTCGCGCATCTGGTGCTGAGCTATGACGATTTCAGCGCCGTCTGACTGAACGAAACGATGGCGTGAAAAAAAAGCCGGAAGGCCCTAAAGCGTTTTCGAGCGAAGTGGATACCGGTTCGCGTAAAGAAAACGCGTCAAAACAAAAAGCGAGATCGTTTCATTGTTTCCATGAAACAATGAAACGATCTCGGGGCTTCCGGCTTTTTCTTTTCGTCCGCGTGTGTGGCAGGGCTATTTGGCGGCCGTCTGGCCCGGCGCTTCGGAGACCAGCGCGACCTTGGTGAAGCCGGCGCTGTTGATCAGGCCCATCACCTCCATGACCGCGCCGTAATTGATGTTGCGATCGGCCCGGACATGGATCCGGCGATCCTTGTTGCTCTCTGAATCGCCATTCAATTCGTTGAGCAGATTGTCCTTCGCCACTTCCTTCTGATCGACGAAATAGAGGCCCGTGGCGTCGACGCTGACGACGATCGGCGGCTTCTGGTCGTTGAGCTGTTTGGCCTGCGCCTTGGGCAGGTCGACCGGCACGCCGACGGCCATCAGCGGGGCGGCGACCATGAACACGATCAGCAGCACCAGCATGACGTCGACCAGCGGCGTCACATTCATATCCGCCATCGGGGCGACGTCGCCGCCGCCGTCCTGATTACGCAACGCGAAGGCCATTGCGCTCTCCCTTCTTCGACAGGTGGCGGGACAGTTCGATTTCGAACACGCCGATGAAGCTCGCGACCTTCTTGCCGTAATTGCCGATATCCGTGCCGATCCGGTTGTAGAAGATCACCGCCGGGATCGCCGCGACCAGGCCGAGCGCGGTCGCGAACAGGGCTTCCGCGATGCCGGGCGCGACGACCGCGAGGCTGGTGTTGTTGGAGGCGGCGATGCCCTGGAACGAGGTCATGATGCCCCAGACCGTGCCGAACAGGCCGACGAAGGGCGACACCGCGCCGATGGTCGCGAGACTGCCCAGACGCGATTGCAGATGGCCGATGGCCGACGCGCTGGCGAGATTGGCGGCGCGATGCACGCGCTCCTGCAGGGCGTCGCGCTGGGCCTCGGTATAGATGAGGTCGGACGACCGCGTGAATTCCTCCGACGCCGCGCGATAGACCTGCGCCAGCGGATCATTGGGCGAGACCGCCGCGAAGGAGGGCGCCAGATGGCCGAGCGGCAATTCCGTCTGGATGCTCTTGATCAGTTTTTCCGCGCGCCGGTTGAGCAGCTTCACGCGGATTTCCTTGTCGAGGATCACCGCCCAGCCCCAGGCGGAGGCGAGGATGAGGAGGATCATCACGGTTTTGACCACCGCGTCGGCTTGTAGAAACAGGTCGACGGGCGAAAGCCCGTGGACGGCGGGCGCGGCGTTGGAGATGGGATCACTCATTGGGACGCTTTCTGCTGGTTCGGAAGGACTGGATCAGTTGTAGGAGAAGTTGATGACCCCGGAGAGGGCGGCGGGGCGTCCCGGCGGATCGACGGTCCCGATCCGTCCGCCGAGGCGCGACGCGACCGAGTCGAAGGCGGCGTTGCCGGAGGGCGTGATCGAGAACGAGGTCACGTGGCCGGAGGCGTCGACCATCACGCGATAGCTGATGCGGGCCGAGCGCGGCTTCTGCGATTCGGGATAGGCATTGGCGGCGGCGCGCGCGAGCCGGGCGTGGATCTGGTTGGCGATGGCCGATGGCGTCGCGCCGGCGGGAACCGGGACGGCGCGCGCAGGGGCCGCGGCGGCCGGGCGCGCGGGGGCGGGGGCAGGCTTCTGAGCCACGGGCTTGGGCTTCGGCTTGGCGGCGGGTTTCGGCGGCGGCGGAGGCGGCTTCACCGGCGCGACTGGCGGCTCCACGGCGGCGGGCGGCGGCGGGAGCGGCTCGGGCTGCGCCTCGGCCTGGGGCGGCGGGGGGGCGTCTGGCTGCGGCGGGACGACTGGCGCCGGCGGTTTGGGCTCTTCCACGGCGGGCGGCGGCGGGGTTTCCATCACCAGCTCCATCGGCTGCTCTTCCGGCGCCTCCTGCGGCCTTGTGGTGTAATTCAGGCCGGCGGCCAGGATCAGCGCATAAAGCGCCACGGCGGCCGCCTCGGCGAGGTAGAACTGGCGGGCCGGCCGCAAGGTGAGAAGGTTCTGGGCGCCGCTCAGCGCCTTTCCGATTTCGAATTCGGGACGCGCGGAATCGTCCCCTAATGCTGACGCGAATGCTGCTGTCATCGGGAAGCCTGTCCTTCCGATAGGGATTTATTATCCTATATACTTGATCGGAATAATCAGCAAGCAGCTTTGGCGGGATGTCGGCGCCGCGCCGGCGGGCCGGGCTTGAATCTGGCGTACGGAGACCGATCTGACGCTGTGGACGGAGCTGTTGCAGCGCAAAGGCGGCCGTTCGCGCGCGCGAGGTTTACCTCGGTGCGAGAATTACGATAAACAGGTCAGGAAATAGCGTCAGAGAATCGCGCGAGCCGGTGAACCATGCTGTCGAACAAAGCCAAATATGGACTGAAGGCGCTGATCCATCTCGCGGGCAGCGAAGGCGTGAGTCTCGCCGCCAATATCGCCGAGCAGAACAATATTCCGCGCAAATTTCTCGACGCGATCCTGCTTGAATTGACCCGCGCGGGCATTCTTTCCAGCAAGAAGGGCAAGGGCGGCGGCTATCTGTTGGCGCGCCGGGCGGACGCGATCACCGCCGGACAGATCATCCGCATCCTCGACGGCCCGCTGGCGCCGATCGCTTGCGCCAGCCGCACTGCTTACCGACCTTGCCTCGACTGTCCGGACGAGGCTGCCTGCGCCGTGCGCGATCTGATGCTCGACGTGCGCGACGCCATGGCGCTGATTCTCGACCGGACCTCGATCGCCGCCCTGCGGGCGCGCGGCAAGGCGCCGCCGGCGCCGGCGTTGAGGGGCTCGCAAAAGATATAAATCCTATCTGGAAGATATTGTTTGCCGCAGCTATAGTCCGGCGCGTTCCTCCCTTCCTGAAGGATTGCTCCGTGATGAAAGCAACGACCCGTTCCCTTCTGTTCGTCGCGCTGGCGGCGGCCGCCGTTTCGCCGGCCCGCGCCGATCTGCCGGCCAGGAAATATCTGCCTGCCGCGCTCGCCGTGACCATTGCGCAGACTGCCTATGAAAGCTGCGCGCAGCAGGGCTACAAGGTTTCGGTTCATGTCGTCGGCGACGAGGGCCAGTCCATCGTCGCCCTGCGCGGCGATGGAACCTCGCCACACACCTTCGAGAACAGCCAGCGCAAGGCCTATACAGCGCGCACCTTCCGCACGCCCTCGGGCGAATTCGCGCAGCGCGTGAAGGACAATCCGACCACCGGCGCGGCGCATCTCGCCGGCGTGGTCGCGGCCCAGGGCGCGCTGCCGATCAAGATCGGCGACGAGGTCATCGGCGCGGTCGGCGTTTCGGGCGCGCCGGTCGGCGACAAGGACGAAGCCTGCGCCAAGGCCGGCATCGACAAGGTCGCCGAGCAGTTGAAATAAAACGGCGTCGACGCGCCGTCCTGTCGGGCGGCGCGTCGTTCCGTTCCGCGCTCATCCAGCGCTCATTTCGGCTTCGGCCAATGATCGTCGCGGCTCGGGTCGGGCTTGCCGACCTGCGTGGTTTCGACCGGACCGATTCCGGTGATCTGGATGATCGTCTCCTCGTCGCCGGCTCCGTCCCAATGCGTCTTGCCGGCGGGATGCAGCACATAGGAGCCGGCCTTGATCGGCCGCGCCTTGTTGAAATCCAGCTCGTCGCCGGTTCCGTTCCACCACGTGCCCTTGATGACGGCGGCGTGCCGGTCCTGGGAATGGAAATGCGGATTGGAATGGAAGCCCGGCGGGAAGCGCACGCGAATGACATAGACGCCGGGCTTGGACGGATCGCCGAACAGCACGGCCTGTTCCGGCCCGACGCCGAGCGGGCTTTTGAAGGGCACATTTTCCGGCGCGAGATAGATGAAATCCTGCGGCGCCTGCGCCGACGCCGAAGCGCCGAAGGCGAGGACGGCGACCGCGCCGATTTTCATCGCGCGAAGCAATCTGGTCATGGCGGGCTTTCCTGAGAAGGCGTCGGCCGCCGTTGCGGCGACCGGCGAGGCAGGGCGTCAGCGCGAGGCGGTGTTCTGGCCGATGAAGGCGCGCAGATCGTCGAGGCTGGCGACGCGCGCGCCGTGCAGGCCGGCGATCTTCTCGACGTCGAGATTCAGGCGCTGAATGTTGTCATAGAGATTGACCGCATAGGGGTTCGGCGTCTTCGGCGCCGGCGCGCCCGCGGCGGCGGGCGAATAAGCGTCGGCCTCGATGGCGAGCTTCGCTTTCGGAACATAGATCAAGGCGAGATCGTCGCTGTGGCCGCTGCCCGCGAGTCGGAAAATCTTGACCACGCCGTCGCCTTCGCCCAGCGTCAGTTCGTCCTTGTAGGTCACGAATTGCGCCGGCTTTTTCGAGGCGGCGAGACGGTCGGGATTGATCTCGTGCGGATTGGCCCAGGCCTTCTCGTAATAGGGCTTGTCCAGTTCATGCGCGACAATGGTCGAGCCATGGTCGACGAAGGCGCGCAGGCCGCCGGCATGGTCGAAATGGACGTGGCTGTTGACAACATATTTGATCGGCTTGTTCGGCGCGATTTCGGAGACTTTCTGGATCAGAGCCAGCGAGCGCTCTTCGTTCAGCGGCGCCTCGATCAGGATGACGTAATCCTTCTCGATCACCGCCGCGCTGTGGTGGGTGCCGCCGGTGAGATAATAGACATTGTCGGCGACCTGTTCCGCCTTGACGACGACCGGCTGCGGCGTCGCGCTGGCGATGCTTTCCGGGATCGCGATTTGCACGGGCGCATTGAGTTTCGCCGAGGACACCACGAGATGCAGGATCGGATGGCCGCCTTCGCTGCGCGAAATTTCGGAGGGGAACAGAACGCCGCCGAACTCCTTGTAATCCTTGAAGCTCGTTTCGACCGGCGTGTCGCCGAGAACCGGCGTATCGATCCAGGTGCGGATCGACGCCACGCGGTCGTCGGCGTCGATAACGCCTTCATATTTGTGCTTGCCGAGTGCGAAGGAAACTTTCAATCCGCCGTCGGTCTTTTCGACCTTGGCGTTATGCGCTAGCGCGGCCTTCAGGAAGCCCTGCGGGGTCGACAGGATTTCCGCCGCGCGCTCCTCGACGGCGGGGAAAGCCGGCGTCGCGACGGGGGCCGCGTCGGGCGCGGCGTTCGGCGGCGGGCCGACGTTCCACGCCTTGTCGCCGGACAGCCAGGCTTCGATCTTCTGTTCGACCGGCGCCGGGCGCGCTCGCGCGGGATCGACGGTTTGCTGCCGGGCCAACGAGACATGCTCGGCGCCCGCGTCGAAATCAATCGCGGCGCTATAGCGGCTGACGTCGAATTGCGGCCACGGCCCGCCAGGAACGGGCGTCTGGCCGAATTGGAACCATTGTCCCGCGCCAGAGAATTCAAGCGAGTGGGCGGATTTCGCGCCGAGCTTTTCGGCGGCGCCTTCCAGCGAGGCCGCATGGGCGGCGAGCGCGCCGGTGGAAACGGAGAGGAAAAGGCCCAGGACGGAAGAGAGTGCAATATTCGACATGATGTTGCTCCGATATATTCCTATTAATAAAATAGGAATATATCGGAGGCGCGGTCAACCGTCGAAGGGCGGTACCCTGTCTGGGGCGAGGCTGGACCGCTCTATATCGCGGCGGCCAGTCGGCGCTTTATGGCATTCACCGCCGCGCTCTGTGGCTTTCGCGCAACATTGCTGCGCCTGAATCCGATTCGAGTGGTTTGGCGCTTGTCTATAAAAATATAAAACTGATAGGAATAATAATCTTATCACAAGCGCCGGCCGCGGCGCGGACCGTTCGGTTCAATCAGGGTGGCCAGACCTCATGCGTAAAATTCTTCTGTCGCTTCTCGCCTTCACAGCCCTTTCGGGCGCCGCTCACGCCGCTGATCTCGCCGCCGCCAAGGCGCCTCCGCCGGCCGCGCCCGCGTCGACGTTCAACTGGACGGGCGTCTATGGCGGTCTCCAGCTCGGCGGCACGTTCGGCCAGACCAATATTTATCTCACCGGCACGACGTTCAACACCAATGTCTACAATGGCGGCGTGTTCGGCGGCGCCTATGCCGGCTATAATTATCAGATCCAGAATTACGTGCTCGGCGTCGAAGGCGAGTTCAACGCCATCAGCAACAAGCAGTCCTCGAGCAGCCGGTTCGGCGCGAATCTTTATACCGCCGAGGTCTATTCCAACTGGCTCGGCTCGGTCGGCGCCCGCGCCGGCTTCGCGTGGAAGAACATCCTGATCTACGCCACCGGCGGCTATGCCTTCCTGAACAATGGCACAACCGTGAGCGTCAATGGCGTCGGCGTTTTCAACAACACGCAGAGCCTGAATGGTTTCGACGTCGGCGGCGGTCTGGAATACGCGCTCAGCCCCAATTGGTCCTGGCGGCTGGAATATCGCTATTACGGCTTCGACCGCGTGACCAACAATCTGCTGAATTCGTCGCGGCTGGTGTCGGAAAGCCCGACCCTCAATACGGTGCGCGTCGGCGCGACCTATCGCTGGTTCCCGGTCGAGCCGACGGCCGTCGCCCAGGCGAAATATTGATCCCAAATATTGATCCGCTGACGCGGTCACAAAGCGTTGCAAGAGCCTCGCGCGCGCCCGGCGCCGCGAGGCGTCTTTTCCGGAGTTGGCGCGATGTTGCGAAAAATCGTCTTTTCGGCGGTCGCCGCCCTTTTGCCGGGCGCCGCATCGGGCGCCGCTTGGGCGGAGGAAGTCCTGCCCAAGCCGGAGCCTGCGCCGGCGGTCATTGCGGATCCGTCACGCGACGCGACGGCGCCGAACTGGCCTGCGCCGGTGCGGGCGAAGGAGGGCGCGCCGAATGTCGTGCTCATCCTGCTCGACGACGCCGGCTTTGGCGCCACATCGGCTTTCGGCGGCCCGGCGCAGACGCCGGAACTGGAAAAGCTCGCCGCGCGCGGATTGCGCTACAACGCCTTCCACGTCAACGCCCTGTGCTCGCCCACGCGCGCCGCTCTGCTGAGCGGACGCAACGATCACCAGGTCGGATTCGGGACCGTGGCCGACGCCGCCAGCGGCTATCCCGGCTACAACGCGCATTGGCCGCGCAGCGCGGCGAGCGTCGCCCGCGTGTTGCGCGACAATGGCTACAGCACGGCGGCCTTCGGCAAATGGCACAACACGCCCTATGACGAGGTCTCGCCGGCCGGGCCGTTCGACCGCTGGCCGACGGGGCTGGGCTTCGATTATTTCTACGGCTTCCTCGCCGGCTATGACAACCAATGGTCGCCGCGGCTCTTTCGCAACACCAGCCCGGTGGACCAGACGCGCACGGCGGCGCAGGGCTATCACCTGACGACCGATCTGGTCGATGACGCCGTGAAATGGCTGCACGCCCATGAGGCGGTCGCGCCGCAAAAGCCGTTCCTGCTCTATTTCGCGCCGGGCGCGACCCATTGGCCGCATCAGGTTCCGAAGGAATGGATCGCGAAATATAAAGGCAAGTTCGATCAGGGCTGGGACAAGCTGCGCGAAGAGACATTTGCGCGGCAGAAGGCGCTCGGAATCCTTCCCGCCAATGCGGAACTGACGCCGCGCCCAGCCGAACTGCCCGCCTGGGACTCGCTTCCGGCCGATCAGCGCGCTTTGTTCGCGCGGCCGATGGAAGTCTATGCCGCCTTCATGGAGCACACCGATCACGAGGTTGGCCGGCTGCTGGCGACGCTGCAGCAGGATGGAATCGCGGACAACACGCTGGTGCTCTATATCGCCGGCGACAATGGCGGCAGCGGCGAGGGCGGGCTCGAAGGCCGCGACGTAATCCGCGCGGACGGTTCGGTTCCGCCCGCCGCCGAGCGGCTGAAACAGGCCGGCAAATTCGGCGGCGAGGAATTCGACAATCATTACGCCGCCGCCTGGGCCTGGGCCAGCAGCACGCCATTCCAATGGACCAAACAGGTCGC
>NZ_JAYSBG010000063.1:0-13751 GCF_041915505.1 Rhodoblastus sp.
CGCTAACGAAAACCGATTAGGAGCGAATGCGACCAGTAGGGCGTCTTTCGAGACGCCCGTCTGACGACGGGCTACTGGCTGATGCGAGGGGCCTCGATGATCGCGATGAGTCGCGATCATCGAAACTTGGTATTGGATGTTCATACCAAGTTCATGGCGAAAGGCGCAAACAGAGCGGGACGCGGCGCATTGCAGCCGACGTCGTCGGGATATTCTGGGAGAAGACGATGCGTATCCTCAAGATCTCCGCTCTGGCCTTGACCCTCGCGGCCGGCGGACTGGCTTTTTCGCAGGCGATGGCCGCGCCGGACATGGAGAAGGGCCCGCACCCGATGGGCTTCATCGACCGCATGTGTTCGGCCGACGCCGGCAAAGGCGACAAGATGGCCGCCTTCGCCGAACGACGCGCCACCCGCCTGGCCACCATCCTGCAATTGAACGATTCGCAGAAGGCGCTGCTCAAGGACCTCGAGGATTCGCGCGCCAAGTCGCGGGCTGATTTCAGGACCGACATCTGCGCCAAGAAACCCGATCTTTCGACCTTCCCGGCCCGCCTCGCCTTCCGCGAGCAGATGTTGCAGCGTCGGCTGGACACGCTGAAGGCCGAAAACCCGAAGCTGCTCGCCTTCTACAATAGCCTCGACGACAAGCAGAAGGCGGCCTTCGAGGCCATTCGCGGCCGCGGCGGCATGATGCGCCAAGGGGGCCATCATGGCATGGGCATGGGAATGGGCCCCGGAATGGGCCCGGGCCCCGATGGTCCGGCCGAGGGCGGCGATTCCTCGATTGAGGAATGATCCGGATCGAGGAATGATCCGGCGGGCGATTGCGTCTTTTTCGGCCGTGGCGGCCCCCCGCCGCGGCTTTTCCTTGCCTTCTCCCCACCTGACCCATCTTTGCCGGAAGGCCGCGCCGGGCTAAAAGGCGACAAACGCCTTCTGGAACGCCATGCCCCAACGACCTGCCCAACGCGCCGCCGCGCCGGCGCCCGACCCTCATCACGCCGTCCGAATCTGGCTCTGGCTGGTCGCGGCCGGCATTTTCGCCATGGTCGTGGTCGGCGGCGCCACGCGGCTGACCGAATCCGGCCTGTCCATCACCGAATGGAAGCCGGTGACCGGCGCCCTGCCGCCCCTCACGGCGGCGGACTGGGCCGAGGCCTTCGAGAAATACAAGCAGATCCCGCAATATCGCGAATTGTTCCCGGACATGGACCTCGCCCGGTTCAAGGTCATCTATGGCTGGGAATGGAGCCATCGTCTGCTTGGACGCCTGATCGGGCTGCTGTTCGCCGGGCCGTTCCTGTGGTTCCTGGCGCGCGGCCAGATCACGGGCGGCCTGCGCTGGCGGCTCGCCGGCATTCTGGCGCTGGGCGCGCTGCAGGGCTTCGTCGGCTGGTGGATGGTGTCCTCAGGGCTGGTCCATCGCATCGAAGTGGCGCAGGAGCGGTTGGCGATTCACCTGCTGCTCGCCTCCGCCACGTTCGCCGCCGTGCTATGGACGGCGGTCGGGCTCGCGCCCAATTACCGCGATCCGCTGGGAACGGACGCGCGCACCTTCCGCCCCCAGGCGACGGCGCTGCTGGCGCTGACCTTCCTCCAGATCGGCTTCGGCGCTTTGGTCGCGGGCCTGCGCGCGGGCCTCGTCTACAACAGCTGGCCGCTGATGGACGGCCGCTTCATCCCGCCGCGCGACCATCTGTTCAGCCTGACGCCCTGGTTCGCCAATTTCCTCGACAATGTGACCATGGTGCAGTTCCAGCACCGCATGACCGCCTATCTGCTGCTGGCGCTGGCTTTGTTCCACGCCCTGCATATCGGCCGCGAGACCGTGGCGCGGCGCGCCGCGCGCCGGGCCGTCCTGCTCGCGGCGCTGATCGCGATACAGGCCGGATTGGGGATTACGACGCTTGTCCTGGCTGTTCCGCTTCATGCGGCGCTGGCGCATCAGGCCTTTGCCATGATCGTGCTGGCGCTGGCGACGATCCACCGGCGAAAGCTGGGATAGGCAACCGCGCGCGAGCGGCGTCGATCATGCGCTCGGCCCAGCGCGCTGCAGCGCCCTTTTTCGCCAGCGCCGGCTTTTCGACGAAACGCCACGACAGGACAGCTAGAACGAGGGTCAACGGCGTGGCGATGAGGCCCAGCGCGACGGGGCCGATACTCGGCTTGAGGGCGATGATCGCCTGTGTGATGGGATAAGCGTAAATGTAGAGGCCGTAGGAATAATCTCCGAGCCTGTTGAAGGCGAGCAGCCAGCCCCCTGGCGCATAGGCGAGATTGAGGACCAGATAGGACCCCAGCGCCAGGTAGACGGCGAGGAAAGGACCGCCGAGCGCCAAGACCAGCGCAAGAATCACAAAAGTCAGCGCCAGCGGGAGAAGGCCGACCGGAATCCGGTCGCCATGGAGAAAGATCGTCGATCCCGCGAAAAAGCAGAAGCAATGCTGCGCGCCGAGATCGCCCGTATGCAGGATCGCATTCTGGACGTACAGCGCAAGAGCGACAATGGGAATGACGACGCGGAAGGCGCGGCGCCGCCAGGTCGGAAGCGGCGAGAGGACGAACCAGCCCGCGGCGAAGAGCATATAAAGGCGCCATTCGATGGTGATGGTCCACAACGAGCCATTCACCTGGGCGTCGAGAGGATTGTGCTCGAACAGACCCGGCAGGAAAAAGGCGTAGCCGTTGACGATTGTGCCCCAGCGCCAGAGATAGAACCACGTGAGCGGCGCCGTCAGATAATCCGAAAGCGGCAAGGTCGTCAGAACCGCGCCGAGGCCGAAAACGACCAGGATCAGCATCGTCCACAGCCCGGGGAAGACGCGCAGGCATCGCGCGGCGAGAAAATCGATTACGCCATGCCGATTGAAAAGGCTGGTGGTGATCAGGAAACCGCTGACCGAGAAGAGAACGTCCACCGCTATGGAGCCGGAGGTCAGCCCATGGTGAGGGATCAGGACACGATCAAGCGCAACTTCGCTCTTCGTCAGCCAGAAATAGTGGACGAACATGACCGCCAGCGCTGCGGATGCGCGGATCAGGTTGAAATGGTTGTTTCTGTTTCCTACGACGTCGGAAAAGCTCGTCATCGTCCTCGCCTGTGAGAGCGCGGCGGCGCTCGTTCGCTTCATCCGGCGTCGCCGGCGCTCCGTTCGAGATAAGCCCGCGCCTCGTCGGAAAAGGGCTTCGAACGGCGTGTCGTCACATCGGTCAGCACCACGACGGATTCGCCCGAGGCGACGCAGGCGCCGTCCTGAAACACGGCCTGGGCCAGCCGCAGCGAACTGCGGCCGATCGAAAGGACCCGGGTGCCGATTTCGACCTCTCCCGGCCAGTTCACCTCGCGGCGATAATCGAGCAGAAGCCGCGCCAGCACAAAGGCGCCGTCCGGGCCCATCAGGTCCGCGCCGCCATTGATCAGCATTTCCACCCGCCCGGTTTCCAGGAACGTTGCAAAAACTGCGTTATTCACATGGCCCTGACGGTCCGTATCGCCATAACGCAATTTTTCCCGCGCGTGAAACGGAAAATCGGACAGGACCGGCTCGGCGGCGGCCCCAACGGGAGAAACGGCTTGCGACATGGACCCTCTTGCAGCTGCTCTGGTCAAGCGCGACGATGCTAGCGCTCTTTCGCCAGCGATTGAAGCGCGGCGCTGAGGGGCGCCGGTCGAAACCCCTTTCCGCGTCCGCCGCGCCCGGTCTAATATCGGCGCGCTCCGAGTCGGCCGTGACCACATCGGACAAAAGGCCGAGCAGCCGGAAAAGACCGGGAAACCGGGAAAAACAGGACGCAGGAGGAGCGCCATGTTCGGACCTTTCGCCAAGCCGCGCGTCCTGGCGGTGCTTGTCGCCGCCCTGTTCCTTGCCGCGGGCGCCGCGCTGCTGGTCGCCTATATCTGGAAGCCGCACGCGACCCTGCGCATCACGATCGGTCCCGAAGGATCACAATCGTACCGCTTCATTTCGGCCTTCATCAAGGTGACGGAGGCCCAGCATCCGCGCATAAAATTCGCGACCGTGACCACGCCCAGCCTGCTCGACAGCGCCAAGGCGCTGGAACAGGGCAAGGCCGATCTCGCGGTGATCCGCAGCGACGTGCCGCTGCCGGCCAATGGCGAGACGCTGGTGATCCTGCGTCACGACGCGCTGGCCATCATCACACCGCATCATTCCTCGATTTCCGGCGTGCCGGACCTCGTCGGCAAGACGATCGCCTTTGTCACCGGCCCGGCGCAGAGTGACAATTCCCGCGCCTTTGACCTGCTGCTCAGCTATTACAATATCGCGCCGGACAAGGTGAAGCGCGAGTTCATGGCGGTCGAGGACATCGGCCCGGCGATCGAGCGCAAGCAGGTCGCGGCGGCTTTCGCCGTCGGTCCCGCAGGACCGGGCGAAGTGGTCCAGACCGTCGCCGCAATCGCCAAGGCGACCAAGGGCGCGCCCAAGGTGCTGAATTTCGACGACGCCGAGGCGATCGTGAAGCGGTTCCCGGTGCTGGAATCCTTTGACGCGCCGAAAGGCTCGTTCGATTCCCGTCCGGCCGTTCCCGACGACGACATCACCACCCTCGGCGTCAATTACCGCTTCGCCGTGCCGATCACCATGCTCGACATCGTCGCCGACGCCATCGGCCGCTCGATCCTGACGACCAAGGCGCAATTGATGAATGTCGCCCCGATGGCCGGGCAAATCGAGGTTCCGGACGTCAACGACCAGAACCCGCTGCTGCCGATCCACCCCGGCTTCGCCGCCTATCTCAACAATGGCGACCAGAGCTTTTTCGATCAGGCCGAGCGCTATCTCTATCTGTTCGGCATTCCGCTCAGCGTCGGCGCCTCGGTGTTGACGCTGCTGGTCGGCATGTTCAACGCGCGCACGTCGAAGAAGGACCGCGAAGCCGTCGAGCACCTGCTCACGATCGCCCATGAAGCGACCACCGCCGACCGCGAAAGGCTCGAAGCGCTGGAAAGCGAATTGCACCAGGCGGTCGCCGATTGCGTCGGCAAGCCCAACGACGCCGAAAAAGGCGCCGAGCAATGGCGCACGCAGCTCGCCATGCAGCACGCCATGCGCCGGTTCGAGCGCCGCAACGCCGCCCTGAACGCGGAAGGCGCCAAAACATCCCCGCGCGGGGACCAGCCCTCGCCAAACGAGGCGGCGACGCTCAGCCCGACAGATTCGCGATGACCACCACGGCGGCATAGACGCCAGCCGCCAAAAGCGTCGTCGCCACGGCCTTTTTCAGCAGCAGCGGCGTGACCGGCGCGCCGGGATCGGCGCCCTCGGGCAGGTCCTGGCGCGCTTCGTCATGATTGCGCACGCCGAAGGGCAGCACCGCGAACAGGCAGACCCACCAGGCCGTGAAAAAGACCGCAATCGCCATGGGCAGCGAAAAAGGCGCGAAATTGAAGCCCGACATGACGCGCGCGCCCTCTCCCGTTCCGGCCGCGTCAGACCTGTTCGATCTCGACCAGCGTGCCGTTGAAATCCTTCGGATGCAGGAACAGCACCGGCTTGCCATGGGCGCCGATCTTGGGATTGCCGTCGCCGATGACGCGTGCGCCCGTCTCCTTCAGGCGGTCGCGCGCCGCCAGAATGTCCTCGACCTCGTAGCAGACATGGTGCATGCCGCCGTCGGGGTTCTTTTCGAGAAATTTCGCGATCGGCGAGGCCTCGCCCAGCGGCTCCAGCAATTCGATCTTGGTGTTCGGCAGTTCGATGAACACCACCGTGACGCCGTGATCCGGCTGCGCGGTCGGCGCGGAAACCTTGGCGCCGAGCACGTTGCGATAGGTTTCGGAAGCGGCGGCGATATCCTTCACCGCAATGGCGACATGGTTCAAACGGCCGATCATTCTGTGCTCCTGTGTCAAACTTCGATCGCGAGCACGTGGACATGGGGCTTCTTGCCCCATACCGCCGCGACGGCGGCGCGCACGGAGCGCTCCACCGCCGTGCAGGCGGCGTCCACATCCCTTTTGCGCGCGCGGGGCAGCGAATCCAGCGTCTCGAACAGAGCGCGGTCCACGATCTCGTCCATGCTGCGATTGTCGCTCGTTTTTTTCGGCAAGCCAAACATTGTCACGTCGGGCGTGCCGGCGATGTCGCCCTTGGCGGTGAGCGCGAAGGCGATGGAAATGATCCCGGCCGCCGCGAGGCGATGGCGCTGGCGGAAACATTCCTCGGACTCGTTCAGGATCAGCTCGCCATCGCGATAGAGCTTGCCATGCGGAATTTGCGCGATATGGGCGGGCGTATCCGGCCCCAGTGCGAGCATGTCGCCATTATGCGCGACCAGCACGTGGTCGACGCCATGGCTGCGGGCGAATTCGGCATGGACCTGAAGATGCAGCGCCTCGCCATGGGCCGGCACGGCGATCTTCGGGCGCAGCCATTCATAGAGCTTGGCGACTTCGCCCCGGCGCGGGTGGCCGGAGCAATGCACCAGAGCGTCGCGGTCGGTCAGCACGTCGACACCCTGCAGGATGAGGCCGTTGACGATGGCGTTGACCTCGCGCTCATTGCCCGGAATGGTGCGCGACGAGAAAATCACCAGATCGTTGGGCGAGAGCTTGACCGCATGTTCGCCGCGCACGATGCGCGACATGGCGGCGCGCGCCTCGCCCTGGCTGCCGGTGGCGAGAATCAGGATTTTCTGCGCGGGCAGGCGCGCGAAACTGTCCAACGACAGCAGTTCCGGCACGCCTTCGAGATAGCCGCATTCGCGCGCCACTTCGAGCGCGCGCTCCATGGCGCGGCCGGCGAGCACGACGCGTCGGCCGGCCGCCTCGGCGGCCAGACAGACGGAGCGCAGCCGCGCCACATTCGAGGCGAAGGTCGTGACCAGCACGCGGCCCTTCGCGGCCAGGATCTTGTCGCGCAGAACCTCCGCGACCTGGGCCTCCGACGGGCTTTCGCCCTCGCGCAGAATATTGGTCGAATCGCAGATCAGCGCCCGCACGCCCTCGTCGCCGAGCGTCTGCAGCCGCGCGACATCGGTCGGGCGTCCGAGGCCCGGATTGGGGTCGAGCTTCCAGTCGCCGGTGTGAACCACGGTTCCGGCCTTGGTGCGGATCGCGAGCAGATTGGATTCCGGGATCGAATGCGACATCGGCACGAATTCGATCTCGAACGGACCGAGCGCCAGCCGCGACCCCTGCGTGACGATATGGAGCGGCACGTCCGGCGCGCCGGGCTCGGCGAGACGGCGCGTCGCCAGCAGCCCCGCCGCGAAACGCGTCGCATAGACCGGGCAGCCGAGTCGCGGCCACAGCGCCGCAATGGCGCCGACGTGGTCCTCATGGGCGTGCGTGATGATCATGCCGAGCAGGTCGGCGCGGTTCTTCTCGATGAAGGACAGATCGGGCAGGATCAGATCGACGCCCGGCATATCCGCCCCGGCGAAGGCGACGCCGCAATCGACCAGGATCCATTTGCGCTTTTTCGCAGGACCGAACCCGTAAAGCGCGGCGTTCATGCCGATTTCGCCAAGTCCGCCGAGCGGCGCGAAAACCACTTCCTCCTGATCTGCCGCCATTGCCTTCGCTTTCACGCGCGCCGTGGATCGAACGCCACGTCGCCGGCTTCTATCGTTTCGATTAAGCCGCCCGCTCTTTCCAACAACATGCGCCCCTGCGCGTCAATGCCCCGGAACACGCCTTCGAGCGTCTGGCCGTTGCGCGACACCCGCGCACGCTCGTCGAGGCCGCCGGCGCGCTCCAGCCAGGCGGCGCGAATCGCCGCGAAACGCTCGCCCCGCTCCCAGACATACAGCCAATGAGCGAAGGAATCCGACAGGGCTGCGAATAAAGCGGCGCGATCCGTCGAAGCCGCGCCGATGGCGCGCAGGCTGGTCGCCGGATAGGGCGTGTCGCCGGGCGCATTGCGGCAATTGACGCCGACACCGACCACGCAGGCGAACTGGCCGTTGCGCAGGCTCGCGCCTTCCAGCAGCAGGCCGGACAATTTGGCGCCGTCGCACAAGGCGTCATTGGGCCATTTCAGGCGGATGCGACGGCTGTCGCCCGCCGTGGCGCGGAGCGCGTCGATCAACGCCACGCCAGCGACAAAACCGAGTTGCGCCGCAGCGGCCGGCGGTGCGGGATCGATCAGCAGCAGGCTGGCGTAGAGATTGCCCGGCGGCGAGACCCAGACCCGGCCCATCCGCCCCCGGCCCCGGGTCTGCTCGGCGGCCACGATCCACAGCCGGCCGGGATCGCCGGCTGCGATGCGGCTCATCGCCTCGTCATTGGTCGAGCCGAGCGAGGTGAAGACTTCGAGACGATAGCCGGCGCGCAGCGCGCCCGGCCCCAAGGCGCAGTAGAAATCCATCAGCGGGCGGCCCCGGCGCGCCGCAATCCCTTGGCAGGGTTGGGCGCGCCGTTCGTTTGCACAATCATGCCAATGCGATCAGAACAGCGAATGCGCCGCGGCCGTGGCCGCCTCGACCAGCGGAGCCGGATAGACCCAGAACAGCAGCATGGCCAGCGAAGCGAGAGCCAGAACCGCGCTCTGAGTCGTGCTCGGACGGTCCAGCGCCGGCGCGGGCTCGTCGAAATAGATGACCTTGACGATGCGAAGATAATAAAACGCCGCCACCGCGCTGGTGAGGATGCCGATCACCGCCAGCCAGTACAGTTTGGCGTCGACCGCCGCCATGAAGACATAGAACTTGGCGAAGAAGCCCGCCAGCGGCGGCACGCCGGCCAGCGAGAACATCAGCATCGACAGGAAGAAGGCCATCGAGCCATTGGTGCGCGAGAGGCCGGCAAGATCGGAGATCTGCTCGACCGGCTTGCCGTTGACGCGCATCGCCAGGATCGCGGCGAAAGCGCCGAGCGTCATGACGAGATAGATCGCCATATAGATCGCGACGCCCTGCACGCCGGCTTCCGTGCCGGCCGCGAGGCCGACCAGGGCGAAGCCCATATGGCCGATCGACGAATAGGCCATCAGGCGCTTGATATTGCTCTGGCCGATCGCCGCGAAGGAGCCGAGCGCCATCGAGGCCAGCGCCAGGAAGACGATGATCTGCTGCCATTGGCTGACCGCGCCGGGAAAGGCGGTCATGATGACGCGCGTCGTCACGGCGACAGCCGCCATTTTCGGGGCCGAGGCGAAGAAGGCGGTGACTGGCGTCGGCGCGCCTTCATAGACGTCCGGCGTCCACATGTGGAACGGCACCACCGACATTTTGAAGGCGAGGCCCGCGAACAGGAACACCAGGCCGAAGATCACGCCGGTATTGGGATGGCCGCCGATGGCCGCCGCAATGCCGGGGAAGGAGACCGTGCCGGCGAAGCCGTAAAGCAGCGAGGCGCCATAGAGCAGCATGCCGGAGGACAGCGCGCCGAGCACGAAATATTTCAGACCGGCTTCGGAGGCGCGGGCGTCGTCGCGGCTGATCGCCGCCACCACATAGAGCGACAGCGACATCAGTTCGAGGCCGAGATAAAGCGCGATCAGGCCATTGGCCGAGATCAGCATCAGCATGCCCAAAGTGGCGAGCACGACCAGGATCGGGAATTCGAACTTGTCGACGCCGGTGCGGCGGAGGAAATCGCCGGACATGATCAGCGTCACGATCGAGCCGATCAGCGCCAGCGCCTTCATGAAATTGCCGAAGGGATCGTCGATGAAGGCGTCATCGAACGCCACGCCGGCTTCTTTCCGGGTGCTCAGGACGACCGCGACCAGAGCCGCGCCGAGCAGGGCCACGGCCAGCTCCGTCATCGGACCGTCGCCGTCCTTGCCGCGAATGGCGCCGATCAGCAGGAGGACGATCGCGCCGAGCGCCAGAATGGTTTCCGGCAGCGCGTGAGCGATTTCGAGGCTAAGCGAAGTCATGGATCGGCTCTCAATGCAGCGTGAGGGCGGCGGTCTTGGTCAGCGCCAAGGCGGAATCGTAACCCTTGATGAGTTCGGCGACCGAACCGGCGCAGGCGTCGAGGATCGGCCCGGGATGGACGCCGTAATAGATGGTCAGCAGGACCAGCGGGGCGAGCACCGCCATTTCGCGCGGGTTCAGATCCTTGAGGCCCATCAGGCTGGGCTTTTCCAGCTTGCCGAACACCACGCGCCGATAAAGGAACAGCGCATAGGCCGCCGACAGGATGACGCCGGTGGTGGCGAAGAAGGCCACCCAGCTATTGGCCTGGAAGGTTCCGATCAGCGAAAGGAACTCGCCGACGAAGCCCGACGTGCCGGGCAGGCCGACATTGGCCATAGTGAAGATCATGAAGGCCACGGCATAGAGCGGCATGCGCTCGACAATGCCGCCATAGGCGGCGATCTCGCGGGTGTGCAGACGGTCATAGACGACGCCGACGCAAAGGAAGAGCGCGCCGGAGACGAGGCCGTGCGACACCATCTGGAACACCGCGCCCTGCACCGCCTGCTGGTTCATGGCGAACAGGCCCATGGTGACGAAGCCCATATGCGCCACCGACGAATAGGCGATCAGCTTCTTGATGTCCTCCTGCACCAAAGCCACCAGCGAGGTGTAGACAATGGCGATGACCGACATGGCGTAGACCAGCGGCGCGAAATAATGCGACGCGTCGGGGAACATCGGCAGCGAGAAGCGGATGAAGCCGTAACCGCCCATTTTCAGCAGGATGCCGGCCAGAATGACCGAACCCGCCGTGGGCGCCTCGACGTGGGCGTCGGGCAGCCAGGTATGGACCGGCCACATCGGCATTTTCACCGCCAGCGAAGCGAAGAAGGCCAGCCACAGATATTTCTGCAGCGTGGGATCGAACTTCGTGTGCAGCAAAGTGGTGATGTCGGTCGTGTGCGCCTGCGCATACATCGCCAGGATGGCGATGAGCATCAGCAGCGAGCCGACCAGCGTATAGAGGAAGAATTTGAAGCTCGCATAGATGCGGCGCTTGCCGCCCCAGACGCCGATGATGATGAACATCGGGATGAGGCCGCCCTCGAAGAACAGGTAGAACAGCACCACGTCCAGCGCGACGAACACGCCGATCATCATAGTTTCGAGCACCAGGAAGGCGATGAAATATTCCTTCACCCGGGTCTCGATCGACTGCCAAGAGGCGGCGATGCAGAACGGCATCAGGAAGGCGGTCAGCACCACGAAGGGGAAGGAGATGCCGTCGACGCCCATCTTGTAGGTCAGGCCGGAGCCGAACCAGCTCTTCTGCTCGATGAACTGGAAGTCCGCCACGCCCGGAACGAACTGGCTCCAGGCGTAAAGCGACAGAGCGAAGACGACCAGAGTCGTCCACAGGGCGATCCAGCGGATGTTGTTCTTGCCGGATTCCGTATCGTCCGGAACCAGCAGGATGAGCGCGGCGCCGACCAGCGGAAGGAAGGTCAGCCCCGAGAGAATGCCAAATCCGAACATCAGCGCACCCCGCCGACCAGATAGAAGGTGATGATCGCCGCAAGGCCGATCAGCATCGCAAAGGCGTAATTATAGATGTAGCCGGTCTGCAGCTTGACGATCCAGCTCGTGCCGTCGAGCACGCGGGCGGCCACGCCGTCCGGACCCAGACGGTCGATGATGCCGACGTCGCCGCCCTTCCAGAACAGCCGGCCGATCCAGAAGGCCGGACGGACGAACAGAAAGTCATAGAGCTCGTCGAAATACCATTTGTTGAGCAGGAATTTGTAGAGCGGGTTGAAGCGGGCGGCGAGGCGGGCCGGCGTTTCAGGCGCGACAAGATACATGTAGACCGCGACGATGAGGCCGCCGAGCATCATCAGGAAGGTCGCGAAACCAACCCCTTCCGGCACTTCGTGCATCGTATGCATGATGTGGTTGTCTGGGCCGAAGAACAGCGAGCCGCGCCAGAATTCGCCGGCGTCGTGGCCGATGAAGAAATCCTTGAAGGCGAGGCCCGCGAAAATCGCGCCGGCCGACAGCACATAGAGCGGGATCAGCATGACGTTGGGCGATTCGTGCGGATCGAGCGCGTGATGACCGTGATCGTCATGGCCATGAGCGTCGTCGCCATGCGCGGCATGGGCGTCCGCGTGAGCATCCGCATGAGCGTCGCCATGGCCGGCCTCGGCCCAGCGCGGCTCGCCGAAGAAGGTCATGAACACCAGGCGCCAGCTGTAGAAGGAGGTCAGCGCCGCCGCGAACAGCGTCAGCACGAAGGCATAGGCCCCCGCCTGGCTGTGCAGGGCGGAAGCATAGGCCGCCTCGATGATGGCGTCCTTGGAGAAATAGCCGGCGGTGAGCGGGAAGCCGGTCAGGGCCAGCGTGCCGAAGGTCATGCACCAGAAGGTGATCGGGATCTTCTTGGCCAAGCCGCCCATCTTCCGCATGTCCTGCTCATGGTGCATGGCGTGGATCACCGAGCCAGCGCCCAGGAACAGCAGGGCCTTGAAGAAGGCGTGGGTGAAGAGGTGGAAAATGCCGAGCGAATAGCCGCCGATACCGAGGCCGACGAACATATAGCCGAGCTGCGAGCAGGTCGAATAGGCGATGACGCGCTTGATGTCGTTCTGCACCAGGCCGATGGTCGCCGCGAAGAAGGCCGTGGTCGCGCCGACGATGGTGACGACGGTGAGCGCCGTGGCCGATTGCTCGAACAAAGGCGACAGTCGCGCCACCATGAACACGCCGGCGGTGACCATGGTCGCGGCATGGATGAGCGCCGACACCGGGGTCGGGCCTTCCATCGCGTCCGGCAGCCAGGTGTGGAGCAGGAACTGCGCCGACTTGCCCATCGCGCCCATGAAGAGCAGCAGGCAGGTGATCGTCATCGCGTCCCAGTCCGAGCCGAAGACATGGATCGTCTTATGGGCGAGGCCCGGCGCGGCGGCGAAGACCGCGTCGAAGGCGATCGAATTGGTCAGCATGAAGACCAGGAAAATGCCGAGCGAGAAGCCGAAATCGCCGACGCGGTTGACGACGAAGGCCTTGATCGCCGCGGCATTGGCCGAAGGCTTCTCATACCAGAAGCCGATCAGCAGATAGGAGGCGAGGCCGACGCCTTCCCAGCCGAAGAACATCTGCGCCAGATTGTCGGCGGTCACCAGCATCAGCATGGCGAAGGTGAACAGCGACAGATAGGCGAAGAAGCGCGGCCGCGCCGGATCTTCGTGCATGTAGCCGATCGAATAGAGATGGACCAGCGACGACACCGTCGTCACCACGACCAGCATGACGGCGGTCAGCGTGTCGACGCGCAGGGCCCAGTCGATCTTGAGCGCGCCCGAGGTCATCCAATTGGCCAGCACCGGCGCCGAGAACGGCGCGCCGTTGAAGCCGATTCGGATGAAGGTGATCCAGGACAAAAGGCAGGACACGAACAGCAGCGAGGTCGTGACGATCTCACTGGGGCGCGGGCCGATCTTGCGGCCGAACAGGCCGGCGATCAGGAAGCCGAGAAGGGGGAGAAAGACGATTGCCGAATACATGTCCGATCAGCCCTTCATCATATTGATGTCTTCGACCGCGATCGTGCCGCGGTTGCGGAAATAGGTGACCAGGATCGCCAGGCCGATCGCCGCCTCGGCGGCCGCGACGGTCAGGATGAACAGGGCGAAGATCTGCCCCGTCAGGTCGTGCAATTGCGCGGAAAAGGCCACCAGATTCAGATTGACCGAGAGCAGGATCAACTCGATCGACATCAGGATCACGATGACGTTCTTGCGGTTGAGGATGATGCCGGCGACGCCCAGGGTGAACAGGACGGCGGCGACGATCAGGTAATGTTCGAGACCGATGACCATTGGCCGCTCCTCACACGCCCGCCCGGGACGGGACTTT
>NZ_JAYSBG010000064.1:0-13412 GCF_041915505.1 Rhodoblastus sp.
TCGCGCTGATCCTCGGCGTGATGTTCTTCCAGTTCGACTGGCGCTATGCCGCGATCACGGCCGCGACCATTGCCGCCTATCTCGCCTATACGGCTTTGGCGACCAATTGGCGGATCGGCATCCGCCGGTCGATGAACGAGAGCGATTCCGACGCCAACGCCAAGGCGATCGACTCGCTGCTCAATTACGAGACGGTCAAATATTTCAGCGCCGAACAGCGTGAGGGCGCGCGCTACGACCGCTCAATGGCGCGCTACGAGCGCAACAGCGTCAAGAGCTATGTCTCGCTCGCCGTGCTCAATTTCGGCCAGACCCTGATCTTCACGCTCGGCATGGTCGCGATCATGACGCTCTGCGTCGAGGGCATCCGCGAGGGCAAGAACAGCGTCGGCGATTTCGTCATGCTGAACGCCATGCTGATCCAGCTCTATCAGCCGCTCAATTTCATGGGCATGCTCTATCGCGAGGTCAAACAGGCGATCATCGACATCGCCATGATGTTCGACATTCTCGACCAGCCCAATGACATCGACGAGATCCCGGATGCGCCGGATCTGGCGGTCACGGCGGGCGCCCTGCGCTTCGAGAACGTGCATTTCGCCTATGATCCGGCGCGCAAGATCCTGCGCGGCGTGGATTTCGAGGTTCCGGCGGGCCGCACGCTCGCCATTGTCGGGGCCTCGGGCGCCGGCAAATCGACCATTTCGCGGCTGATCTTCCGCTTCTTCGATCCGCAGCAGGGCCGCATCCTGATCGATGGGCAGGACATCGCCAAGGTCTCCCTCCATTCGCTGCGCGGCGCGCTCGGCATGGTGCCGCAGGACAATGTGCTGTTCAACGACAGCATCCGTTACAACCTGCTCTATGGTCGGCCCGACGCCACCGAGGCGGAAATGCGCGAGGCCGCCCGCCTCGCCCAGATCGATTCCTTCATCGCGAATGCGCCGGGCGGCTATGACGCCCAGGTCGGCGAGCGCGGCCTGAAACTGTCCGGCGGCGAGAAGCAGCGCGTGGCCATCGCCCGCACCTTGCTCAAGGCGCCGCCGATCCTGGTGCTGGACGAGGCGACCAGCGCGCTCGACACCTTTACCGAGCGCGAGATTCAAGGCGCTTTGGACGAGGCGTCGCGCGGACGCACCACCATTGTCATCGCCCACCGGCTTTCGACCGTGGTCAATGCCGACGAAATCCTGGTGCTCGACCAGGGCCGCGTCGTCGAGCGCGGCGCGCATGACGATCTGCTCGCCCGCGACGGCGCCTATGCCGCGCTGTGGCGGCGGCAATTGCGCGAGGAAGAAGAAGCCGCGGCTTCGCCCCAGCCGGAGGAGCCGGCTGCGCCCGCGCCCGAGCCGGCCGATCTTCGGCACGATCGCGAGGAAGCTTTGCTGCGCTCTGCGGAACTATAAAAGCCAAGCCAGAGCCACGTCGATCGCTTAGCAATGTTAAGCTTGGCGACAATACTGCTTAACTTCGTGCTTATTTCGATCTTAGATCAAAAAAGTTGCACGAATACCTGTTTGGTAGCAAAATAACATCAGTCGGCGCGACCGGACAAAGGCTTGGCCTTTGCGTGAGGTCGGGAGCAGCGCCATGAAATTGATCATCGCAATCATCAAGCCCTTCAAACTGGACGATCTGCACGACGCCCTGGCCAAGGAGCAGGTTACCGGCATGACGGTGACCGAAGTGCAGGGCTACGGCCGACAGAAGGGGCATAAGGAAATCTATCGCGGCGCCGAATATTTGGTCGAGACCGTGCCCAAGATCAAAATCGAACTTGTGGTTCCCGACGACCGAACCAACGCCGTGATCGAAACCATTATCCGAACCACGCGCACCGGCGAAATCGGCGACGGCAAGATTTTTGTCGTCGACGCCGAGCGCGCCTATCGCATTCGGACAGGCGAAACCGACGAGGCGGCGCTGTAAGCGACGCCGTCCTGCACGTGCGCGATCGCCAACCATTGAGGGGGGCGGCCATGATGTTCGGCATTTCATTGCAGAAAATATCCCCGGCGCTGCATCGCGGTTTCTTGGCTGGCGGCGCGCTTCTCACCTCGGTCGCCACGGCGGCGGCCCAAGCGGCGGCCGCGCCGCCTGCCTGCGACGCGAAAACCCTGACGGAATGCACGCCGAATTCCGGCGACACCGCCTGGATGCTGACGTCGATGGCGCTGGTCCTGATGATGACCGTGCCCGGCCTCGGCCTGTTTTACGGCGGCCTGGTGCGCAAGAAGAATGTCGGCGATACGGTGATGACCAGTTTCGCCATCACCTGCCTCATCACCATTCTGTTCACGGCCGTCACCTATAGCCTGGCCTTCCGCGCCGGAACGCCCTTCGTCGGCGGCCTCGACCGCGCCTTACTGCAGGGAATCCTGAGCGACACGGCCAAGGGAATCGGCAATCCCAACCCGCTGGCGCCGACCATTCCGGAAAGCGTCTATATCTGCTTCCAGATGACCTTCGCGATCATCACGCCGGCCCTGATCGCCGGGGCTTTCGCGGAGCGCATGAAATTCTCGGCCATGATGTGGTTCATCGGCCTGTGGGCCATTTTCGTCTACGCGCCCATCGCGCATTGGGTCTGGGGGCCGGACGGTTTTCTCAACAGCGGCAACGATGCCGCTTATGTCAAAGTGCTCGATTTCGCGGGCGGGACCGTCGTCCATGTCAATTCCGGCGTCGCCGGCCTGATGTGCGCCCTGATGCTCGGCCGCCGCGAGGCCACGGCGCCGCCGCATAATGTCGTGCTGACCTTCATCGGCGCCTCGCTGCTATGGGTGGGCTGGTTCGGCTTCAACGCCGGTTCGGCGGTCAGCGCCGGCATGCAGGCCGGCATGGCCATGGCCGTGACCCAAATCGCCACCGCCGCCGCCGGCCTCGCCTGGATGGCCGCCGAATGGATCGTGGCGAAAAGACCGACGCTGGTCGGCATCTGCTCAGGCGCGGTCGCGGGGCTGGTCGCCATCACGCCGGCCTCCGGCTTCGTCGGGCCGGCGGGGGCGCTGGCGATCGGCGCCATCGCCGGCGTGCTGTGCTATTTGGCGGCGACGCGCCTCAAGGCGGCCTTCGGCTATGACGACGCGCTGGATTGCTTCGGCATCCACGGCGTCGGCGGGGCGACGGGCGCGATCCTGACAGGCGTGTTCGCCATTTCGCAATATGGCGGCACGTCCGGCTGGATCGAGGGCAATGCGGGCCAGATCGTCAATCAGGTGATCGGCGTCGCGATCGTCATTGCTTATGACGCGATCGTGTCGCTCATCATCCTGAAGCTGGTCGATCTCACGATCGGCTTGCGCGTCAGCCCGGATGAAGAGGTCGAGGGCCTCGACCTCGCGCTGCATGGCGAGACGGTGCAGTAAGAGGCTGTTCGGAAGGCGTGATTGAGCCTTGTCGCCCAGAGACAGTCATGCCCGGGCTTGTCCCGGGCATCCACGGCTGGCGTCCGGGAACAGTATGGGACGCTTGAGAAATCTGCTCGGCGTGGATGGCCCGGACAAGCCCGGCCATGACGCTTCGAGGAATCGTCAGTGCGCGCGGGCGATGCAGAAATCGACCGTGTCGAGCAGCGCCGCCTTCCAGGGCGAATCCGCGAACAGGCCGAGCGCGTCGCGCGCCATGGCGCCGTAATGGCGCGCGCGCTCCACCGTGTCTTCGAGCGCGCGATGTTTCTTCATGATGGCGAGCGCGTTTTCCAGATCGCCCTCGCCGATCTCGCCCTGCTCCAGCACGCGCTTCCAGAAGGCGCGCTCGCTTTCCGAGCCGCGTCGGAACGACAGCACCACCGGCAAGGTGATCTTGCCCTCGCGGAAATCGTCGCCGACATTCTTGCCGAGCTTGGCGGCCTGGCCTCCGTAGTCCAGCGCATCGTCGATGAGCTGGAAGGCGACGCCCAGATTCATGCCATAGGCGCGGCAGGCTTCGATCTCCGCCTTCGGGCGCTGGGCGACGGTCGGCCCGACCTCGGCGGCGGCGGCAAAGAGTTCGGCGGTCTTGGCGCGGATCACCGCCAGATAGGCGTCTTCCGTCGTCGCGGTGTCCTTGGCGGCGGCGAGCTGCATCACCTCGCCTTCGGCGATCACCGTGGCGGCCACCGACAGCACGTCGAGACAGGCGAGCGAGCCGACCTCGACCATCATGCGGAAGGCCTGGCCGAGCAGGAAATCGCCGACGAGCACGCTGGCCTCATTGCCCCACAACATGCGCGCGGCGAGCTTGCCGCGCCGCATGTCGCTTTCGTCCACCACATCGTCGTGCAGCAAAGTCGCGGTATGCATGAATTCGACGGCGGCCGCGAGCTTGACATGGCCGTCGCCGCGATAGCCGCACAGCCCCGCCGCAGCCAGCGTCAACATCGGCCGCAGGCGCTTGCCGCCGGAAGAAATGAGATGATTGGCGACTTCGGGAATCATCGCGACATCGGAGCCGGTGCGCGCAAGGATGGTCTGGTTGACCCGGTTCATGTCCTCGGCGACGAGGGCGACAAGGCGCTCCAAGCCGGATTCGCTGGCTTTGTCGTCAAACGGTATGACCAGACCCAAGGCGTGTTCCTCATCTCGTTAACGCGCGCGACCATAGTGCGCCAAAGCCAAAAGGAAAAGCCGGATTTTCGCCGCACTCCTTGCGATTTGCGCCGGCCCGGGCCGAATCCGCCCTGCATTGTCAGCCCCGCGCGCCAGCCCTAGACTTCCCTCTCCGCTGTCCTAGATGATTCCGGGCCATGGTCGAATTGCTGCGCACAAATGACATTGTCCTGATCTCGGTCGTCGAGACCCTGTTGCGCGAGGCGGGGGTCTATTTCTTCGTCGCGGACGAGAACATGAGCGTGCTGGAAGGCTCGCTGGGCTTCCTGCCGCGCCGGATCTGCGTGGCGGACGACGAGATCGGCCGGGCGCGGCGCCTGCTGCGCGAGGCGGGCTTTGGCCATGAATTGTCCGACGCCTGAGCCCGACGGCCTGTTCGGCGGCAGGCTCGTCCTGCGCCAGCCGGCGCGCGGCCATCGCGTCGGCACCGACGCCGTGCTGCTCGCCGCCGCCGCGCCGCCGTTGGCCGAAGGCCTGATCGTCGATGTCGGCGCGGGCGTCGGCGCGGTGGGGCTCGCTTTGGCGCAACGAAATCCCGGCGCCAGCATTGCGCTGCTGGAGAAAAACCCCGCCGCCGCGGCGCTCGCACGCGACAATGTCGCGCTGAACGCGCTGGAGGCGCGGGCGCGCGTCGTCGAGGCCGATCTGTTCGACGCCGCCGTGCGCAAGGCGGAAGGACTGGCGGAATCGGCCCAATTGGCGGCGACCAATCCGCCTTTCCTCACGGCGTCGGAGGCGCGGCGCTCGCCCGATTCCGACCGCGCCATGGCCCATGTGCTCGATGAGGGCGGCGTCGCGAAATGGCTGCGGGCGAGCCTCGCGATCCTGCGTCCCGGGGGAATTCTGGTCGCGATCCATCGCGCCGACGCGCTCGACGCCCTGCTGCCGGCCTTGTCCGGACGGATCGGCGATTTGCGGATTTTTCCCATCTTCCCGAGGGAGGGCGAAAAAGCGGTTCGCGTCGTCCTGCGCGGGCGAAAAGGCTCGAAGGCCCCGCTTTCGCTGCTGCCCGGCCTCGTCCTGCACAAGCCGGACGGCGGTTTCACCCCGCTGGCCGAGGCGATTCACCGCGAGGGCCGTCCGCTGTTCGCGGATTGAATCGAAAAGCCGGCCCGGAGGCCGGCTTCCACGCTTGAAACGCTACGCGTTACTCGTCACGCAAGGCTTATTGGTAGCAATAGCGCACGCGGCGCCAGCGCCAGCCATGAGACGTCCGCACATGAACGCGGCGGAGGAAACATTGCGAATAGACCGGCGCGGCATAGACGGGGGAGGCGTAATAGCCGTCGTCCCAGCCCCAGCCGGGTCCCCAGCCGCCGCCCCAACCCCAGCCCCAGGCGGGCGCGACCGCGACGCCGCCCCAGCCCCAACCGGGCCGGCCCCAACCGCCGCCCCAGCCGGGTCGACCCCAGCCAGGACGTCCGGCCCAACCGCCGCCACGCCAGCCGCCGCCGCCCCAACCGCCGCCATGCCAGCCGCCGCCGCCGCGGAAGCCGCCGCCATGGAAGCCGCCGCCGCCGAAACCACCATGCCCGCCGAAAGCGAAGGCCGGCTCGGACAGCAAAAGCGCCCCGGCCGATACGACGACCAGGGACGCGGTCTTGAACAAGCCACTCGAAAAGGTCATGGCCGATCTCCTCAAAAAACGATTCGCGAAGTGTTAACCCACCGTCCCTGAACCCAAGCTGAACGCCATGGCTCCGCTTCCTGTTCCAAGAGACTGAAAAACCCCACCGAAACGCCTCGGGCAGGCGGCGTTTTCGATCCTGGCCGGCAATCTACACCCGCCGGCGCCGATGCGGGCGCGATTCTCCCGTTAACCTTGCCGATCCGCCCTCGCCGGCCGTCCCTCGTGTTGACCGGCCTGGACGCGGGCTTTAGGTTGCGCCGGCCCGCCGCCCCCGCGCGGCCGCATTCGCGAAAACGCTCCCAAGACGGCCCGATGACCCAAACCGACGCGACGCCCCGACCCGCCGATTCCGCGAAGCCCGCGGCGCTCGATCCGAAACGGAGCTTTCAGGGCCTGATCCTGACCCTGCAGAATTTCTGGGCGCGGCAAGGCGCGGTGATCCTGCAGCCCTATGATATGGAGGTCGGCGCCGGCACATTCCACCCCGCCACCACCCTGCGCTCGCTCGGCAGGAAGCCCTGGAAGGCGGCCTATGTGCAGCCCTCGCGCCGCCCCAAGGACGGCCGCTATGGCGAGAACCCGAACCGGTTGCAGCATTATTATCAATATCAGGTGATCCTGAAGCCGAGCCCGAACAATCTGCAGGATCTTTACCTGCAATCGCTCGCCGCCATCGGCGTGGATTCCGGCCTGCACGACATTCGCTTCGTCGAGGACGATTGGGAAAGCCCGACGCTCGGCGCATGGGGGCTCGGCTGGGAATGCTGGTGCGACGGCATGGAAGTGTCGCAATTCACCTATTTCCAACAGGTCGCGGGCGTGGAATGCGCGCCGGTTTCCGGCGAGCTGACCTATGGCCTCGAACGCCTCGCCATGTATGTGCAGGGCGTCGAGAATGTCTATGACCTGAATTTCAACGGCCTCGACGGCGCCGAGCGCATCACCTATGGCGATGTTTTCCTGCAGGCCGAGCAGGAATATTCGCGCCATAATTTCGAGGCGGCCAACGTCGAAAAACTGTTCGGCGATTTCGCCCGCGCCGAGGCCGAATGCAAGGCCTTGCTCGCTTTCGGCGAGCGTGGAGACGCCGAACATCATCTGATGGTGCTGCCGGCTTATGACCAATGCGTCAAGGCGAGCCACGCCTTCAACCTGCTCGACGCGCGCGGCGTGATCTCGGTCACCGAGCGGCAAAGCTATATTTTGCGCGTGCGCGAACTGGCCAAGGCCTGCGGCGCCGCCTGGATGAAGACCGACGGCGCCGGCGCCTGAACGTCAGCTCTGATCCACCATGCCTCGAAGGGAACCGTCATTGCGAGCGCAGCGAAGCAATCCACCTTGCGAACGACCCGGAGCCTGGATTGCCTCGTCGCCTTTGGCTCCTCGCAATGACGTCTTCGGCTCCGCCTTGCCTTTCGTCGTCCGCCTTTCCCTCTTTCCCTGAAGTCCGTCATGTCCGACCTTCTGCTCGAACTCTTCTCCGAGGAAATTCCGGCCCGGATGCAGGCCCAGGCCGCCGCCGACCTGAAAAAACTCGTCACCGACGCTCTGGTCGAACGCGGCCTGACCTATGAGGCGGCGGAAAGCTATGTCACGCCGCGCCGGCTGGCGCTGAACATCGTCGGCCTGCCCACGCGCCAGCCCGACCAGCGTGAAGAGAAAAAGGGCCCGCGCGTCGGCGCGCCCGAAGCGGCGATTCAGGGCTTTCTCAAAAGCGCCGGGCTGGCCTCCTTGGACGAGGCCAAAGTCGAGACGGACAAGAAGGGCGGCCAGTTTTATCTCGCCTTGATCGAGCGGCCCGGCGCCGCGACCATCGACGTGCTCGCCGAAGTCCTGCCCGCGATCGTCAAGTCGTTCCCCTGGCCGAAGTCGATGCGCTGGGGCGCGCTTTCGGCCGAGCCCAACGCCTTGCGCTGGGTGCGGCCGCTGCACGCCATTGTCGCGACCTTCGGCCCCGAGACCGAAGAGCCGGAAATCGTGCCGTTCGAGGTCGGCGGCATCCGCTCCGGCAATGTCACCTTCGGCCATCGTTTCCTGGCGCCGCAGGCGATCAAGGTGCGCCGCTTCGACGATTATCTGCCCGCGCTGCAGGCCGCCAAAGTGGTGCTCGACCCGGCGCGGCGCCGCGACATCATCCTGCATGATTGCAAGGATCTCGCCTTCGCGCAGGGGCTGGAGCTGGTCGAGGACGACGGCCTGTTGCACGAGGTCGCGGGGCTGGTCGAATGGCCGGTCGTGCTGATGGGCGAATTCGACGCGCGCTTTCTCGACATTCCCGACGAAGTGATCCGCGCCACCATCCGCGCCAACCAGAAATGTTTTGTCTTGCGCGATCCGCAGACCGGGCGGCTGGCGAACAAATTTTTGCTGGTGTCCAATGTCATCGCCAGCGATGGCGGCAAGGCCATCGCCGCCGGCAATGGCCGCGTCGTGCGCGCGCGCCTGTCCGACGCGCTCTATTTCTGGAAAACCGACCAGGCGCCCCTGCCCGATTATTCCGACAAGGGCAAACCGCTCGACCAGCGCCTCGCCAAATTGCGCGCGTTGAACATTGTGTTCCACGCCAAGCTCGGCACGCAGGGCGAGCGGGTGGACCGCATCGTCGCGCTGGCGAAGGAGCTGGCGCCCAAGGTCGGCGCCGATCCCGACAAGGCGGCGCGCGCGGCGGAACTGGCCAAGGCCGATCTAGTGACGGAAGTGGTCGGCGAATTCCCCGAAGTGCAGGGCCTGATGGGCCGCTATTACTCGGAATTGCAGGCCGAGGACGGCGCTGTCGCGGCCGCGATCGAGGACCATTACCAGCCGCAGGGCCCGAACGATCTAATCCCCGCCGCGCCGGTCAGCATCGCCGTGGCGCTGGCCGACAAGCTCGACACGCTGGTTGGCTTTTGGGCGATTGATGAAAAGCCGACCGGCTCGAAAGACCCCTTCGCCTTGCGCCGCGCAGCGCTTGGCGTGATCCGGATCATTTTAGAGAACGGGCTGCGGTTGCGGCTGGCGGCTCTGTTCGCTGAGATCGGCAAGACCTTCCGCGCAACGGACACCGGCGAACTGGCGGCAAGCCTGCTTGCCTTTTTCGCCGACCGCCTCAAGGTGGATCTCCGCGACCGCGGCGCGCGGCACGATCTGCTCGACGCCGTTTTCGCGCTGGGTGAGGATGATCTGGTGTTGATCGTTTCACGCATCACGGCGTTGGAAAATTTCCTAAAAACCGAGGACGGCGCCAGCCTGCTCGCGGGCTACAAGCGCGCGGCCAATATCCTCAAGGCCGAGGAGAAGAAGGACGGCGCCGGCGCCTTCGAGCAACACCCGCAAGCCAATCTGCGCATCGAGCATGAGGAACATGCGCTCGCCGCCGCGCTCGACCGCGCCGAGCGCGAGGCAAAGGACGCGGTCGGTTCGGAAGATTTCGAAGGCGCCATGCGCGCGCTCGCCAAATTGCGCGCGCCGGTCGACGCCTTTTTCGACAAGGTCACGGTCAATTCCGACAATGCCGACCTGCGCAGAAACCGCCTGCAAATGCTGGCGCAATTGCGCCGCGCCATCCATCTCGTCGCGGACTTCTCGAAGATCGGCGGCGCGTGACGCCCCTCCCTTCTCCCCTTGCGGGAGAAGGTGGCTCGCCGAAGGCGAGACGGATGAGGGGTGCAGCATGGCCGATGAAACGAATCTCCGCACGCACGCCCGCGCCATGCGGCGTCAGCCGACCGACGCCGAAGCCGCGCTGTGGGGCATTCTGCGTGACCGGCGCATGGCGGCGCTGAAATTCCGGCGGCAGGCGCCGGTCGCGCCTTATATTGTCGATTTCATCTGTTTTCGGCATCGGTTGATCGTCGAGGCTGATGGTTCTCAGCATGCGGAGAGCGCTTACGATCAAGAGCGCGATGCTTTCCTGGCGGCGCAGGGCTTCGTTGTCTTGCGCTTTTGGAATCATGACATCCTGAATAATCCGCGCATGATTGAAGATACCATTCTCGCGCGCTGCGGCCTCTCCTTTTGACGCCCCCTCATCCGGCGCTTCGCGCCACCTTCTCCCGCAAGGGGAGAAGGAATCCCCCATCGTCTCATTTCGGGACTTGGCATCGGTTGCCTTCGGTAACGCGCTCTCAAGCCTAACAGGCGATAACCATAGGGCTTCTGGAATGCGGCCGGGTTCTCCGCCGCGCGTTGGTTGGCAGGGAAACGCGTATGCGGAAGGCGCGGCGTCAGGCGCATTTCTCGGTTTCGCGCCTTAATTGGGCCGCGAGTGTGGTCGCGCCCTGGGTGCTGGGCGCGGGATTGCTGGTTTCCTTCGTCGCCGACGCCGGGCAGGAAGCGCCTGCCGGCGCTTCAATGGCGCCGATCTCCTCGAAAAACGCCGCCGTCATGCCGGCCGAATTCGCGCCGCCGCCGCAGCTGTTCGCCGCCGATTTCGGAGTGCATTCCGGCCGCGGCTTGTTGCGCGAAGCCCGGCTCGCCGTCGGCGCGCCGGAACAACTCGCCGGCCAACCCCAAGACGAATTGGAGCCGCGCGCCGATCTGAAAAAAGGCGCCGCCGCCTTTCCGGAAATCGACCGTCACCACAAGGGCGATCCGCTGGTCGGCCTGCGTCCGACCATCGACGGCCGGCTGCGCCAGCCCGGCGCGCTCGCCAGAATGCGCGCCAATGTCCTGACCTTCAATGCGGATGAAAGCGGTCTCGCCTCGACCTTCACGCTGGGCGAGGCCGAAGCGCCCGGCCCGGATTCGGTCGCGAGCTTCGAGGCCTGGCAGGACGGCGAGACCCCCGTGACGCAGTTCAGCGAAGGCGGCTCCTCGCCCGCCGCCGGAACCGGCGCCGTCACCATGCGCCGCGCGGCGCTCGCCGAACGGATCGCGGAGGGCGCGACGCCCGCCACGCCGCGCGCGACTGCGCTGGCGTCGAGCACGCCTTTCGCGGCGGACCAGACGCCGGTCGAAGCCAATCTCGCTTCGGTCGCGCCCGTCCGGCGTGGGCCGGCGTCACAGCCGGACGACAAGCGCGGCTATCTCGCGTTGCTGGCGCCCGAGCGCGTGGACGCCGAAAAGCGCTGCCTCGCCCAGGCGATCTATTTCGAAGCGCGCAGCGAGCCCCCCGAGGGCCAGGCGGCCGTCGCGCAAGTCATTCTCAACCGGATGACGTCGGGGCTTTATCCCTCGACCATCTGCGGCGTGGTCTTCCAGAACCGCAGCCATTACCGCGCCTGCCAATTCTCCTTCGCCTGCGAAGGCAAATCGCTGCGCGTGCAGGAGGCCGACGCCTGGAGCCAGGCGACGCGCATCGCCAACGAGGTGCTGGACGGCCGCACCTGGCTGGCGGAAGTTGGCGGCTCGACCCATTATCACGCCGATTATGTGCGACCGCGCTGGGCGCGGTCGCTGAAGAAAACCGACGTGATCGGCCGGCACATCTTCTACCGGCTGAAATCCGGCTGAGGGCGGCTTATATTAAGCTTCGATGATCGCGACTCATCGCGATCATCGAAATCCCTCGCATCAGCTCGGCCATAAGCCCGTCTTCAGACGGGCGTCCCGAACGCCCTGTCGCATTCGCTCCTCACCGGTTCTCATCAATGAGAACCGGTATTATTCGGCCGGCTCCATTTCGACCGGCTCGGGCGAGGCCGCTTCCGGCTCCTTCTTCTCCGGCTCTTTCTTCGCCGCGATCGGAGCGACATCGGCCAGGCTCACCAGCACGCCGACGCCGAGGCGGTTCAGCGCCACCCGTACGCCGTTGGCGAAAGCGACGCCGTCGCGGTAAAGCCCGTCCTGCATATGGGCGAAGACGACTTCTTCCATCTCGCTGATGCCGAAGGCGCTCCGCGTCTCCTCATTCAGGCCTTCCAGAACCAGGCGGGTTCCGCAGGCGATGCAGATCGCCGTCTCGCGATCCTGCGGCGCGGTCAGCCCGATCGATCCGCTGGGAAAGCGTGACGTGACATAGACTTCTCCCGCGCGCGCGGGGCGGGACTCGTAGAGTTCGAGCGAATAGTCACACATGGCCGTGCTCCATCTGCTGAGCATCGCCTCGTCGCCGCGACGGCGCCGGCCCGAACGGCCGTTATGCGTCATGGATTTTTGGGTCGGTTCGCCGGGACGAGGCGCAACGGCGAACGCCATTCATTGCTCAACTAAAGTCTGGTCAGCGCAAAAGGTTCCCACCTCGCGCGAAGGATTGTCCATTCGCTTCGGGACGCGAGGCGCCTCATTCGGCGCCGCACGCGGCGTTCGACAATGCAGCGCCGCTGTGGAAAACGCAGAGCTCAAGAATTATGCTCGCGTTTCAGGCAGATGAGGCCGACGGAAAGTCATTCCTGGCTGTTCCCGAAAAATTCATTTGACCGCTAAACTTCAAAAAGATTAGATAAAACATAAAATTAGCCTTGAACGACACTGAGTCAGACGGGCTTCTTTCATTATCTTAGCCGCAGATCGAAGTAAAAAAAATTCACACCAGTTCATGGGGCGCGCCGCAAAATTTTGGCTTTGGCCAAAATTTCGGCTTTGGCTTTGGCTCTGGCGCCCGGAATGAAGGGGAGGTCTTCCGATGGTGACACGCTGGACATTCGTGGCGGCGACAGCCGCCTGCATGACCTTCGCAGCGGCGACGAGCATCCCGGCCGCGGCGCAAACGCAAAAGCCGCCGAACATCCTCGTCATCATGGGCGACGATGTGGGCTGGTTCAACATCGGCGCCTATCATCAGGGCATCATGGCCGGCCGGACGCCGAATCTCGACAAGCTGGCTTCGGAGGGCATGCGCTTCACCGATTATTACGCCGAGGCGAGCTGCACGGCGGGCCGCGCCAATTTCATCACCGGCGAGCTCCCGCTGCGAACCGGCCTGACCACGGTCGGCCAGGCCGGCGCCGACGTGGGCATGCCGGACCAGGCCGTCACGCTGGCGACGGTGCTGAAGTCGCTCGGTTATGAGACTGGCCAATTCGGCAAGAACCATCTCGGCGATCTCAATAAGTTCCTGCCGACGGTCCACGGCTTCGACGAGTTTTTCGGCTATCTCTACCATCTCGACGCGATGTCGGACCCCTATTGGTTCGACTATCCCCAAGACTGGATCGACAAATACGGGCCGCGCAACCTCGTCCATAGCTATGCGACCGACGTCGACGATCCGACGGTGCAGCCGCGCTGGGGCAAGATCGGCAAGCAGAAGATCACCGACGAGGGTCCGCTGC
>NZ_JAYSBG010000065.1:0-13197 GCF_041915505.1 Rhodoblastus sp.
CCAGCCAGTACGACATCACCATTTGCTTCATGGCCGGCACGCTGATCCGGACGCCCGCCGGCGAGGTTCCGGTGGAGACGCTGAAACGCGGCGACCTCGTCATGACGACGGACGGTTCGGCGAAACCGGTGGTCTGGCTGGGCAAGCAAACCGTCCGCAGTCTGTTCGCAGATCCGGTCCGCAACTGGCCAATCCGCGTCAAGGCCGGGGCCTTGGCGCACGATGCGCCTGCCCGCGATTTGCTGGTTTCGCCCGATCACGCCTTGCTCGTCGGGGGCATGCTGATCCATGCCGGGGCGCTGGTGAATGGAGCCTCCATCGTTCGGGAGGCGACGATTCCGAGCGTCTTCGTCTATTATCATGTCGAACTTGACGACCATTCGTTGATTCTCGCGGAAAACACGCCCGCGGAAACCTTCATCGACAATGTCGATCGGATGAATTTCGACAATTGGCCGGAACACGAGGCGCTCTTTCCGGACGGTCGGCACATCGCCGAACTGTCCTCTCCCCGCGCCAAGTCGCGCCGGCAGGTTCCATTGACTATTCGCGCCGCTCTTGACGACAGGGCCCGACAGCTCGGATTTGCGGCCGAATTCGCTGAGGCGGTGTAGCCCTTGACGCGGCTGCGCCGCCTTTCCCGGTCGCCGGCGAACAGTCAATAATCGCCGCTGCCAACCAGTGGATGAATGCCGCCCAATCCGTTCGCGTGGCGATGGCCGCGCGTGTGGCTTGCAGGCGACGCCAGGGCGCTATGGTGGCCGCTCTGGCTTCGCTTCGCCATCGCGACATGGCTCGCCTTCGCCGCCTGGGCGACGGAGGCGGCAGACAGGGCGAAGCTGCAGGCGAGCAGCGCGACAAGGATCGGATGCATCGGTTGGCCCTCCCGAGCGGCGCGCGCCGGACGTGTGGCGCGCTCCCACACCTGGACAAGCCGTTTTCACGAAACTTTGTTCCCGCGCTTTCGCCCGCTTGGCGAGAAAAGACCGCGCTGAGCGCCGGCCTGCTCCTTGTGGAAAGCCCGCGCGCCTGCTATATCGCCCGCTCCAAAACCCGCTCTCCCCCGCCGGCCCGCGCCGGACGCCGCATGTTTTAAGCTGCGGCGAGGCGCATCGAAGCAAGATGCGCGCTGGCGGAAGGGAGCAAACGCAACGCTAACCCAACCGGCGCCGCCCGACAGGGCGCTTCAGGAGAAAATATGTCCACTGCCAATAACGCGGGTATGAACCCGTCGCGCGACGATTTTGCCGCTCTCCTTGCCGAATCCTACGGCGAGAGCGAAGCTTTCGAAGGCTCCGTGGTCAAGGGCCGCGTGGTCGCCATCGAAAAGGATGTCGCGGTCATTGATATCGGTCTGAAGACCGAAGGCCGCGTCGCCCTCAAGGAATTCACCGGCCACGGCCGCGATCCGGCCCCGGTGGTCGGCGATGAAGTCGAAGTCTATCTCGAACGCGTCGAAAACGCGCTCGGCGAAGCCGTCATCTCGCGCGACAAGGCCCGTCGCGAAGAGAGCTGGGTCAAGCTCGAAAAGGCCTTCGAGGCCGGCGAGAAGGTCGACGGCGTCATCTTCAACCAGGTCAAGGGCGGCTTCACCGTCGATCTCGACGGCGCCGTGGCCTTCCTGCCGCGCTCGCAGGTCGATATTCGTCCGATCCGCGACGTCACCCCGCTGCTGGGCGTGCCGCAGCCGTTCCAGATCCTGAAAATGGATCGCCGCCGCGGCAATATTGTCGTGTCGCGCCGCACCGTGCTCGAAGAGAGCCGCGCCGAACAGCGCCACGAGATCGTCGCCAACCTTGAAGAAGGCGTGACCATCGAGGGCGTGGTGAAGAACATCACCGATTACGGCGCGTTCGTGGACCTCGGCGGCATCGACGGCCTGCTGCATGTCACCGACATCGCCTGGCGCCGCGTCAATCATCCGAGCGAAGTGCTCAACATCGGCCAGACGGTGAAAGTGAAGATCATCAAGATCAATCACGAAACCCACCGCATCTCGCTGGGCATGAAGCAGCTGCTCGACGATCCGTGGCAGGGCATCGAGGCCAAATATCCGATCAACGCCCGCTTCCATGGCCGCGTGACCAACATCACCGACTACGGCGCGTTCGTGGAACTGGAGCCGGGCATCGAAGGCCTGATCCACGTCTCGGAAATGTCCTGGACCAAGAAGAACGTCCATCCCGGCAAGATCGTCTCGACCAGCCAGGAAGTCGACGTGCAGGTGCTGGAAGTCGATTCCGTCAAGCGCCGCATCTCGCTGGGCCTCAAGCAGACCCTGCAGAATCCGTGGGAAGCCTTCGCCGAGAAGCACCCCGTTGGTTCGGACGTCGAAGGCGAAGTCAAGAACAAGACCGAATTCGGCCTGTTCATCGGCCTCGACGGCGATGTGGACGGCATGGTCCATCTGTCCGACCTCGACTGGAACCGCCCCGGCGAACAGGCGATCGAGGACTACAAGAAGGGCGATGTGGTGCACGCCCGCGTGCTCGACGTCGACGTCGAGAAGGAGCGCATCTCGCTTGGCGTCAAGCAGCTCGGCGGCGACCCCTTCGCTTCGGCCTCGGCTGGCGATGACGGCGAGCTGAAGAAGGGCGGCATCGTGACCTGCGAGATTCTCGAGGTCAAGGACGGCGGCCTCGAAGTGAAGATCGTCGGCACCGACCTGCAGGCCTTCATTAAGCGCAACGAACTGGCCCGCGATCGCGGCGACCAGCGCCCCGACCGCTTCGCGGTGGGCGAAAAGGTCGACGCCCGCGTCACTCTGTTCGACCGCAAGGCGCGCAAGGTGGCCGTGTCGATCAAGGCGCTGGAAGTGGCCGAAGAGAAGGAAGCCATCGCTCAATATGGCTCCGCCGATTCGGGCGCTTCGCTCGGCGACATTCTCGGCGCCGCGCTCAAGGCCCGCGAAACCAAGTAAGCGGTTCGCCTAACCAGGATTCAGCCCCGCGCGAAAATTCGCGCGGGGTTTTTTTTCGAGGACACCATGACTTACGCCGTCGGCGTCGATTTCGGCACCACCAATAGCGTCATCGCCTTCGCCGATGAAAAGGGCGGCGTGCATTCGGTGTCATGGCCCAGCGCCGAGGGTCCGACCCAGACCTTCCGCACCGCTTTGATGTTCTGGAAACAGGGCCGCGGCCTCGGCCATGTGGCGGGGCCGGAGGCGCTCGCGCGCGCCATCGCCGCCGAGCCGACAGAGCGCTTCATCCAGTCCTTCAAGACCCACGTCGCCAGCCGAGTCTTCACCGAGGCCCGTCTGTTCGGCCACAAGGTCACGATCGAGGACATGGTGGCGATCTTCATGCGCCATTTGTTCGAGGCGCAAGGCGGGACCGGCGTCGCTGACGGCGCCTTTGTCGTCGCCGGCCGGCCGGTGGTCTTCGCCGGCGAACGGCCCGACGAGGATCTGGCGGTGAAGCGCCTTGCGGACGCTTATGGCGCCGCCGGGCTCGCACAGGCTGAATTTGCCTTCGAGCCGCTCGGCGCCGCCTATTGGCATGCGCGCAACCTGCGTCGCGACGAGACGGTGCTGGTGGCGGATTTCGGCGGCGGCACCAGCGATTTCGCCTTGCTGCATTTCTCGCATGGACCGGATGGGCTCGAAGCCGAGGCGCTCGGCCATGGCGGCTGCGGCGTGGCCGGCGATTCGTTCGATTTCCGGCTGATCGACCATGTCATTTCGCCGCGCCTCGGCAAGGGCGCGACCTATCGCTCGCTGGAAAAGCTGCTGCCGCTGCCGGCCTATTTCCACGCTTCCTTCGCGCAATGGCATCAGATTTCCTGGCTGAAAGCGCCGAAAACCCTGAATGAATTGCGCCGTTTCGCCGAAGTCTCGGAACGCGGCGACGAATTGGCGGCGCTGGTCGAATTGATCGAAATGGATCTCGGCTTCGAGCTTTACCAGACCGTCGGCGCGGTCAAGGCGGCGCTGTCTTCCGCGCCGCAAGCGCGGCTGCATTTTGCGCGCGGCGGCGTCGAGATCGATTCCATGGTGACGCGCGCCGATTTCGAGAGCTGGATCGCGCCCGACCTCGCGCGCATCGAGGGCGCGCTCGACGACACGCTGGCGGCGGCCAAATTTTCGCCCGACAAGGTGGACGCCGTTTTCATGACGGGCGGAACATCGTTCATTCCGAGCCTTCGCGCGATTTTCGAGCGCCGCTTCGGCGCCGCGAAATTGCATTACGACAATCCGTTCCAATCGGTCGCGGCGGGTCTCGCCTTGCTCGCCGGCGACCGCCGCCGCCGCGCCGAGCAGGGCAGGCCGAAAAGAATCGCCCGGGCGCATTGAGCTTCGCGGGGCGAGACCTTAAGTTCGGAAGCGATTTGGAGTGTACGGCATGACGCAGAACGCGCCCGTTGAAACCATTCTCGACCGGCGGCAATTGCGCCGCAAACTGACCTTCTGGCGGGTGCTGGCGCTCGGCGCGGCGGCATTGGCCATTGTGGTCGCCGCGGCGCGCTTCGGCGGCGCTTCGACCCATCTGACGCCCCATATCGCGCGCCTGGACATCAAGGGCTTGATCACCGGCGACCGCGAGACGATCAAGCTGATCAAGGATGTCGGCGAGTCCAAGGCGAGCGCGGTGATCGTCGAGATTTCCAGCCCGGGCGGCACGGTCACCGGCTCGGAGCGCATCTATGACGAATTGCGCCGCGTCGCGCAGAAAAAGCCGGTGGTGGCGGTGGTCGACAGCCTCGCGGCCTCGGGCGGCTATATTGTCGCCCTCGGCGGCGACCGCATCTTCGCTGACGACAACGCCCTAGTCGGCTCGATCGGCGTGTTGTTCCAGTTTCCCAATGTCTCCAAGCTGCTGGACACGATCGGGGTCAAGGTCGAGACGATCAAATCGTCGCCGCTCAAGGCCTCGCCGAACGGCTTCGAGCCGACCAGCGACGCGGCGCGCGCCGCGATCAACGCGCTGGTGGTCGATTCCTACGACTGGTTCAAGGGATTGGTGAAGGATCGCCGCAAGATGAGCGATTCGGAACTCGCCACCGTCGCCGACGGACGCGTCTTCACGGGCCATCAGGGCCTGCCGCTCAAGCTGATCGACGCCTATGGCGGCGAGCGCGAGGCGGTGGCCTGGCTGGAGCAGGAGAAGGGCGTGGCCAAGGGCCTGCCCGTGCAGGAATGGAAAAAACCGAGCTCGGCCAGTAGGCTGGGCCTGTTCAGCCTCGCCTCCGACGCGTTCGCCGCGCTGGGCTTTTCGCAGGCCGCGGAGCTGGCGCAGAAGGTCGAAGGCGCGCAGGACGCCGCGGCGCTTGACGGGCTTTTGGCGATTTGGCACGTTGACGCGCAACATTAAGAAGAAGAAGCGCCGCCGCCCCGCGACGCGCGCGAATTAAGGGCGACTCCAGTGATCAAATCGGAACTCGTTCAACGTATTGCCGACAGAAATCCACATCTCTACCTCCGCGACGTCGAGAATATCGTCAACGCCATTCTCGATGAGGTCACCGAGGCGCTCTCGCGCGGCGATCGCGTCGAGCTGCGCGGTTTCGGGGCCTTTTCGGTCAAGAAACGCGAGGCGCGCGTCGGTCGCAATCCGCGCACCGGCGATCAGGTCGACGTCGCCGAGAAATCCGTGCCCTTCTTCAAGACCGGCAAGGAATTGCGCGAGCGTCTGAACGAAGATCACAAGGGTTGAGCCGGCCTTCGCCGGCGCGAACGTCCCGGTCGGGAGTGCAGGGCAGACCATGCGCAATTTTCTGAAACTTCTCATCATTGCGCCGCTGGCCCTGATTTTTCTCGTCTTCGCTCTGTCCAACCGGCAGAATGTCGTGGTCACGCTCGATCCGTTCTATGGCGGCGACGATCCCTCGACCATGGTGGTCCTGCCGCTGTTCGTCGTCTTGATCGGCGCGACCATGGTCGGCGTGCTGCTCGGCGGCGTCGCCACCTGGCTCCGCCAGGGGCGTTTCCGCAAGGCCTTGCGCGACGCCAAGGGGCAAGTCGAAACCCTGCGCGGCGAAAACGAATCGCTCCGCGCCCAGGTCAAGGCGCTGCAGGCGCCGGCCAATAGCTCGACCGCGATCGTTCCGACGCGCGCCGCCTGAAAAATGTCCGTTCTGGTGAAGATTTGCGGCCTGAAACGGCCGGAGCCGCTGGAGGCGGCGCTCGATGCGGGCGCCGATATGGTCGGCTTTGTCTTTTTCGAGAAAAGCCCGCGCCATCTCGATCTCGCCGCCGCGCGCGCGCTATCGGCCCAGACGCGGGGCCGGGCGCAAAAAGTCGCGCTGGTCGTCGATGCGGATGACGCGCGCATCGCGGATATCGTAGAGGCTTTGGCGCCGGACTGGCTGCAATTGCACGGCGCCGAAACGCCGGAGCGGGTCGCGTCCTTGCGCGCGACATTCGGCCTGCCGATTCTGAAGGCCATCGGCTTGGCCGACCGCGCCGACCTCGCGCGCGCAAAACCTTATGAAAAGGTCTCGGATCGCCTGTTGTTCGACGCCAAGCCGCCGAAAGACGCTGTGCTGCCCGGCGGCAACGGTCTGCCGTTCGATTGGACGCTGCTGCGCGATCACGCCGTCGGCGGGGATTGGATGCTGTCGGGCGGGCTCGATGCGCAAAATGTCGCGGAGGCGATCCGCCTGACCGGCGCCCGAGCCGTCGACGTCTCGTCGGGCGTCGAGGATGCGCCCGGCGAAAAGAGCGTCGACAAGATCCGGGCCTTCATCGCCGCCGCCCGCGCCGCCTGAGGCGACAAGATCGACTTGGCCTGCGGGCGCGAAGCGTTTAAGAGAGCGGGTTCCAACGCCTTTGCGCCGGCAAGGGACGTCACCGGTCATCCGGCTCGCCTGGACGCTCCTTTCGGGGCGGCGCGCGGGCCCAGAGCAGAGCCATGAACAGTTCTTCGCCTCATCCTGCGGCCAATTCCCTGCGTCAGGGCCCGGACGCGCGCGGCCATTTCGGCATTTTCGGCGGCCGCTTCGTCGCCGAGACGCTGATGCCGCTGATCCTGTCGCTGGAACAGGCCTATGCGGAGGCGCGGCAGGACCCGGCCTATCATGCCGAACTGGGAAATCTGCTGACCCATTATGTCGGCCGGCCGAGCCCGCTCTATTTCGCCGAGCGCATGACGGAAAAGCTCGGCGGCGCGAAGATCTATTTCAAGCGCGAGGAGCTGAACCACACCGGCGCGCACAAGATCAACAATGTGCTCGGCCAGATCCTGCTCGCGCGGCGCATGGGCAAGAAGCGCATCATCGCCGAGACGGGCGCGGGCCAGCATGGCGTCGCCACCGCCACGGCCTGCGCGCGGTTCGGGCTGGAATGCGTGGTCTATATGGGCGCGGTGGACGTCGAGCGGCAGAAGCCGAACGTGTTCCGCATGAACCTGCTCGGCGCCAAAGTGGTCCCGGTCCAGTCCGGCGCCCGCACGCTCAAGGACGCCATGAACGAGGCGCTGCGCGACTGGGTCACCAATGTCGATGACACCTTTTATTGCATCGGCACGGCGGCGGGGCCGCATCCCTATCCCGCCATGGTGCGCGATTTCCAATGCGTGATCGGCAATGAGACCCGCGAACAGATGGCGGCGCTGGAAGGCCGCCTGCCGGATTCTCTCTTCGCCTGTATCGGCGGCGGCTCCAACGCGATCGGCCTGTTCCATCCCTTCCTCGACGATCCGTCGGTCGAAATTTTCGGAGTCGAGGCGGCGGGCCATGGTCTCAACGTGCCGAACGGCCATGCGGCCTCGCTGGCCGGCGGCCGTCCCGGCGTGCTGCACGGCAACCGCACCTATCTCCTGATGGACGACGACGGCCAGATTCTCGAAGGCCATTCCATTTCGGCGGGGCTGGATTATCCGGGCATCGGGCCGGAACATTCCTGGCTCAAGGAAAACGGCCGCGTGACCTATCTGTCGGCCACCGACAAGGAGGCGCTGGACGCCTTCCAGCTCTGCTCGCAGCTCGAAGGCATCATTCCGGCGCTCGAACCGTCGCATGCGCTGGCCAAGGTCATCGAAATCGCGCCGAAAAAGGCCAGGGACCATCTGATGGTCCTGTGCATGTCGGGACGCGGCGACAAGGATATTTTCTCGGTCGCGGAATATCTCGGCGGCATGTGAGACTCATTCGCTGGCGGCGCGCTCCAGCGCCGCCAGATCGATTTTCTCCATGCGGCAGGCGGCGGCCATCACTCGGCCCGCCGTGCTGGAATCGCTCAGCAGGCTTTTGAACTGCGCGGGAATGATCTGCCAGGTCACCCCGAAACGGTCGGTGATCCAGCCGCAGCGCGCCGGCTTGCCGCCTTCGGCCAGTTTCGCCCAGTAGCGGTCGATTTCGTCCTGCGTCTCGCAGGAAACGAGCAGGGACAAAGCCGGCGAGAAGGCGAATTCCGGCCCGCCGTTGATCGCCGCATAACGTTGGCCGAACAATTCGAACGTGACCGCCATGACCTCGCCGGCGGGGCGCGGGCCGCCCTCGCCATGGCGGGAGACGTCGATAATGCGCCCGTCGCCGAAACAGGAAATATAGAACGCCGCCGCCTGTTCGGCGCAACCGTTGAACCAGAGGCTGAGCGTCACTTTCTGCATCGGATTCAGCCCAAAGCGGCCAGTTCGCTTTCGGAGCGCGGGCAATCGACCATCCACTTCACGCCGAACCGGTCGCCAAACATGGCGAATTGGCGCGAGAAGAAAGTTTCGCCGAGCGGCATCATGATCTGGCCGCCATCGGACAATTGGTCCGTTACGCGCCGCGCCTCCTCGACGCTGGCGACGGAAATCGACACCCAATAGACCGGCGGCGGCGCGCCTTCAGGGCGCGGCTGGTTCATGTCGCCGGCCATCAGCCGGAAACCGTCCTTTTCGAGACAGGCGTGCATGATCTTGTCGGGGTCGACATTGGGCGGCATGGGCACGCCCGCCGGCGCTTGGCTGTAGCGGAGCTGACGGATGATTTTGGCGTCCAGGACACGGGCGTAAAAAGCGAAGGCTTCGGCGCAATCGCCGTAAAACATCACATAGGGGGTGAATTTCATGGCGGCCTCGCTTCGGGGCGTGGTTTAGAGCTTGACAATTAAGTTGATATCAACATAATTGATCCATGTCAACCGAGGTTTCCCCGCTTTCATTCGAGACGACCCATCGCATCCGCGACGCCTGCCTCTGCCTCCATGTCCAGCGCGCCGCGCGCGCCCTGGCGCGGATTTTCGACGACGCCCTCCGGTCGCTCGATCTGACCAACGGCCAGTTTTCCCTGCTCAATGCGCTGAACCGGCCCGAGCCGCCGTCGATGGCGCCGGTGGCGGCTCTGCTCGTCATGGATCGCACCACTTTGACGGCGGCTCTGAAACCCTTGGCGCGACGTGGGTTGGTGGCGATTGAGGCCGATCCGAAAGACCGGCGCGGCCGCCTGCTGCGCTTAACGCCGGAGGGTCGCGCTTTGCTCGCGCAAGCCGCGCCCGTCTGGGAGCGCGTCCATGGTGGAATCGAGGCCCGACTCGGGGACGGCGCCGCGATGCTGCGGCAGGGCCTGCGCGATTTGGCCTGACGCGCCCGTTTTCAAGCCCGGCGCATTGTGATAACCCGCAAGACCATGACATCCCGCATCGAAACCCGTTTCGCTTTTTGCCGCGCGCAAAATCGCGCCGCTCTCGTCACCTTCGTCATGGCCGGCGATCCCGATCCGGCGACGTCGCTTAGCGTTCTGAAGGCTTTGCCCAGATCCGGCGCCGATATCATTGAAGTCGGCATGCCCTTCAGCGACCCGATAGCCGACGGCCCCGCCATTCAGGCGGCGGGCCTGCGCGCGCTCCACGCCGGCATGACGCTTAAGGGCGTGCTGAAGCTGGTGGCGGAGTTCCGCCGCGAGGATTCCGACACCCCGATCATCCTGATGGGCTATTACAACCCAATCTACGTCTATGGCGTGGACAGGTTCCTGGCCGACGCCAAGGCGGCCGGAGCCGACGGCATGATCGTGGTCGACCTGCCGCCCGAGGAGGATGAAGAGCTTTGCCTGCCGGCGCTCAAGGCCGGCTTGAGCTTCATTCGCCTCGCCACCCCGACCACCGACGATACCCGCCTGCCGGCGGTGCTCGCCAATACCTCGGGCTTCGTCTATTACGTTTCGATCACCGGCATTACCGGCGCCGGCCGGCCGGATTATTCCCGAGTCGCCGCCGCGGTGAAGCGCATCAAGGGCCATACCGACCTGCCGGTCGCGGTCGGTTTCGGCGTCAAGGACGCCGCTGCGGCTCACGAAATCGCCGCCAATGCCGATGGCGTGGTGGTCGGCTCGGCGCTGATCGATGCACTGGCCAAAACGCTCGACGCTGAGGGGCGTGGCGGGTCGGCGAGCGCGGCGGCGGTCGGGAAACTGGTGGACGAACTGGCGGCGGGCGTCGCCAGCGCCGCGAAGGAGCGCGTGACCCCATGAACTGGATCTCCAATGTCGTTCCGCCGAAGATTCGCTCTTTTCTGAAGCGCGACACGCCGGAAAACCTCTGGGTGAAATGTCCGGAAAGCGGCGCGCTGGTCTTTCACAAGGACCTGGAGGCCAATCTCTATGTGGTGCCGAGCTCCGGCTATCACATGCGCATCCCGCCCAAGGCCCGGCTCGACGCTTTGTTCGACGATGGCGCCTATGAAACCTTGCCGGTTCCGGAAGTTCAGGCCGATCCGCTGAAATTCCGCGACATCAAGCGCTATACCGACCGGCTCAAGGATTATCGCGCCAAGACCGGCGTCTATGACGCGGTGACGCTCGCCGCCGGCGCTCTGCAGGGAACTGCGGTCACGGTGGCGGTGCAGGATTTCGATTTTCTCGGCGGCTCGCTCGGCATGGCGGCGGGCGAGGCCATCGTCTCCGGCATGTTGCGGGCGGTGGAGAAAAAGACGCCCTTCATCATTTTCACCGCCTCGGGCGGCGCGCGCATGCAGGAGGGCATGTTCTCGCTGATGCAGATGCCGCGCACGACGGTCGCGGTCGAGCGGCTCAAGGCGGCGAAACTGCCCTATATCGTGGTGCTGACCAATCCGACCACCGGTGGCGTCACGGCGTCCTACGCCATGCTGGGCGATATTCACATCGCCGAGCCCGGCGCCGTGATCGGTTTTGCCGGCGCCCGCGTCATCGAGCAGACCATTCGCGAACGCCTGCCGCAGGGTTTCCAGCGCGCCGAATATCTGCGCCAGCACGGCATGGTCGATATGGTCACGCCCCGCGCCGAATTGCGCGAGACGCTCGGCCGCATCTGCCGGCTGCTGACCAAGGCGCCGGCCCAGGCGGCCTGATCGCGCGACATGACCGCGCCCGACGCGCTGCTCGCGCGCCTGCTCGCCTTGCATCCCAAGCGGATCGATCTGTCGCTGGAGCGCATCCAGCGGCTGCTCGCCGCTTTGGGCGATCCGCAAAACCGCCTGCCGCCGACCATTCATGTCGCCGGCACCAATGGCAAGGGATCGACCATCGCCTTCATGCGGGCGATTCTGGAATCGGCGGGGCTTGGCGTCCATGTCTATACCTCGCCGCATCTGGTCGCCTTTCGCGAACGCATCCGGCTTGCCGCGCAAGCTCAAACAGGAGAATTTGTTGGCGGCCAACTGGTCTCCGACGAGGCCCTCGCCCGGGCGCTGACCGCCATCGAACAGGCCAATGCCGGCGCCGAAATCACCTTTTTCGAGGCGACCACGGCGGCGGCGCTCAAACTCTTCGCGGATCATCCGGCCGACGCGCTGCTGCTCGAAGTCGGTCTCGGCGGCCGGTTCGACGCCACCAATGTGATCGACCGGCCGGTTTGTTCGGTCATCACGCCGATCTCGATCGACCATGTCGAATTTCTCGGCGATTCGCTCGACAAGATCGCCTTTGAAAAGGCCGGGATCATCAAATCCGGCGCGCCGGTGGTGATTTCGGCGCAGGCGGACGAGGCGCTTGCCGTGCTGGAGCGCGAGGCGGCGCGGCGCCGCGCGCCCATTGCGCTCTATGGGCAGGATTTCCTCTGCAGGGCCGAGCGCGGGCGTTTGGTTTATGAGGATTCGAACGGTCTGCTCGATCTGCCTCTGCCGCGCCTGGCCGGGCGGCACCAGCTCGTCAATGCCGGGACGGCCATAGCCGCCTTGCGGCAGGTGCTGCCGGATTTACCGCTCGCCGCCTTCGAACAGGGCGTGGTCCGGGCGGATTGGCCGGGACGGCTGCAAAATCTCAGCAAGGGCCGCCTGACCCTGCTGGCGCCGGCAGGCGCCGAACTCTGGCTCGACGGCGGCCATAACGAGGCCGGCGGCCGCGTGCTGGCCGAAGCCATGGCCGATCTGGAAGAGCGCGCGCCGCGCCCGCTGATCCTGCTCTACGGAGGGTTGAAGACCAAGGATGCGGCCGGATTTCTCGGCCATTTCGTCGGCCTCGCGTCCGAGGTCTTCGCCGTGCCGGTTCATGGCGATCAGGCCGGGCGGGCGCCGGAGGAGGTCGCGGCGCTCGCGCGCAGCCTCGGCCTGAAGGCGGAAGCCGCTGCGGGCGCCGGACAGGTTCTGGTCGATCTCGCGCGCCGTGGCGACCCGCCGCCGCGCATCCTCATCGCCGGCTCGCTCTATCTGGTCGGAGAAATTCTGGCCGCCAACGGAACGCCGCCGGAATAGGCCTCCCGGCCGGCGCAAAAATCGGCTATGGGGAGACGCCCCAATCAAGGAGCGGCCCGCCCCATGCAGAGCTTCGCGCCGGACCAGCCCGCCAGCCCGGCCCAGCCGGAAACCGGCGAGATCGTTGTCCGCCCCTCCACTGACGCCGACGCTGCGGCCATGCTGGCCATCTATACCGGCTATGTCACCCACGGTCTGAACAAGGATGCCGGCTTCGAGCCGCTACAGGCCGACGACATCAAGCGCCGGCGCAAGAACATGCAGAAGCACCGGCTGCCGCATCTCGTCGCGGAGCTTGACGGCGTGGTGATCGGCTACGCCTATGCGGTGCCGTTCCGCAAGCGGCCGGCCTATCGCTATTGCGTCAAGCACTCGATCTATGTGCACGAAAGCCATTTGCGCGCCGGCGTCGGCCGCAAGCTGCTGCCGGCCCTGATCGACGCCTGCGCCGACGCCGGCTATCGCCAGATGATCGCTTATGTCGATTCGGAAAATCAGGCCTCGCTCAACCTGCACGAAGCCTGCGGCTTCCGCCGCGTCGCTTTTCTCGAAGGCATCGGCTTCCGCTTCGGCCGCTGGACCGACAGCGTCATGCTGCAGCGGT
>NZ_JAYSBG010000066.1:0-13133 GCF_041915505.1 Rhodoblastus sp.
AGAGATAGTGTCCATTATCCACAAGTGGACACGATCACCGCGCCACTCCGATCACCTATCCGCGCTCCGCGCAGTCAATGCCAGACGGCCCTCGCCGGAGGGATACGCTTTAGCTGATTCATTGGAGGATCAGCGGATGCGCCATCGATTTCAGCGCGCGAGCCTCGCGCCGGAGGGCTTTTCGGTAGATGCGGTGAAAGTTATCGCGGATAGCGTTCAAATCCTGTTACGCTCGCGTCGATCCTCGGCGACTTGTCCAGCCCGCGGCCTTCACCGGAGGGTTACCGAACTGCTCAACGGCGAGATTTTCTATACGCTTAACGAGGCTCGAACGGTGATCGAAAGCTGGCGGCGTCATTACAACGAGGTTCGGCCACATTCGTCTCTCGGCTACAAACCGCCGGCTCCAGAAGCCGTTCTATGGCCGGCTGCACAATCCGAACCAGCCTCGCCGGCCGCCCCGGCAGTAGCGCCAAGGCCCATCAGGCAATAACATTCAAATCGGACCACCAAATGGGGACCGGCCAATATTTCGCCCCGGCGCGGTTCGCCATAAAGGCGGCGATACCATCCGCGATCATCAAGAATTAATGTCATCAATAACCATCAAATCATCCCGCATAACCCCTGCATGACGATATGTCCGAATATGGCGTGCAGGTCTTCCGACAATTGCATGTCATCGACATCGGCCCAGACAACGTGCCGGCATATCCTTTTGAGTTTGCCGCCACGATAACCGCACAGGCCGATCGTCACGGCACCGATCTCATTGGCGTATTCGACGCCGCGAATGACATTCTCTGAATTGCCGCTGCCCGAAATGGCGAGAGCCACGTCGCCGGGTTGAAGCACTACCTTGAGCTGTTCGCGGAATACGTCTGCATAGGAAACGTCATTAGAATAGGCGGTAAGGAGGCCCATGTTGTCGACGAGCGTGCGGCACAGGAAGGGCTTCCCGGAACTCATCGAGATCGATTTCGCCCAGTCGGTGACGAAATGCAGCGAGGTGATCGCACTACCGCCATTGCCAAACACGACGATCTGCTTGCCAGCTTGCCAAACCTCGGCGATGGCGTTGACTGCCTCATCGATCTCGCGGCGACTTTGAACGTTGAGGAGCGCGATCAGTTTGCTCAGATAGCGATCTGCAAGACCATCACATTTGGCCATTCGTGGGCTTCCCTTTCAAATATCCGTTTTTCGGCGGATGGTAGAAGATGATGCGCGAGCCTTCAGTGGAAAAGGGTAGGCTCACGGGGCGCAGGCCTGACAGCGCGCGGACGATTGCGTCGTGGCGCTCTTCCGGGGCCTGGACCATCAGGAAGCCGCCGCCGCCCGCTCCAAGCAGCTTGCCGCCATAGGCGCCCTCGTTGCGCGCCGTTTCGTAATGGCGGTCGATCGCGGTGTCTGTGATATTGGCGGAAAGGCCGCGCTTGAGAATCCAGCCCTCATGGAGAATAGAGCCCATGGCTTGCATATCGCCGGCATAAAGGCTTTTTACAAAATCCCGAGCAAGATTTTTCAGAGCGTTAAGCGAGTCGATGACGATCTGATCGTCGCGCGAGCGCGCTGATTGTTCTTGCAAGATGTCGGAGGCTGAGCGCGTGCGCCCGGTGTAAAAACACAGGGTTTGGCGCTCGAACTTGTGCAAGTATTCCTGATTGCAGACGACGGGCGTCACCTGCACACTGTCGTCTTGATGAAACTCGATCATGTTGAGGCCGCCGAAAGCAGCCGCATATTGGTCCTGCTTGCCAATTGGCTCGCCGCATAAATTGATCTCAATATGTGACGCAGTCTCCGCGAAGTCCTGGGGCGTGCAAAATTCGCCGTTGTACGCGGAAAGTACTTGCAACAAACAAACGGTAAAACTGCTCGATGAGCCAAGTCCGGTGCCGCCGCTGGGTATGTCGGCGATTGACGTGATCTCGACGCCGCCGCGAATGTTCTTGAGCTCGAGCGCGGTCTTGACCAGCGGATGCTTCAGTTCGCCGCTATGATTAACGTTTTCAGTGACCGAATAGCTGACGCGCAAACGCTCGTCGAATTTAGGATTGATCGCGACGAAGACGTATTTGTCGATCGAGGTGCTGACAACCAGACCGCCGAATTTACGATAGTAAGATGGAAGGTCCGTGCCGCCGCCAAGAAAACTCATGCGCAAAGGCGCTTTTCCAATAATCATTAGCTTTTGGCCTCGAATGTGGGCAGCTCTTCGGCGGAAGAGCAGAGTTGGCTGATGATCGGAGCTTCATCAAGGAGTCGCGCGTTCCAGTAGCGCTCGCTTACGCCGCTTTCGTTTCGCCAACGATAAAAGGCATCGAAACGTGCGCGTCGCGCTGTTTCTGAAACGAATGCGGCGAGGCGCAGAGCACCTGGCGCCTCGATTGCCAACGCCGGGGCACCTTCGCAGATCACGACGGCGCCAAATGGAACGACCTGCGAATTTTCGCCAATGCGTCTGCGTGCCGCGCGATCGTATACGGGAATTGCGATTTCGACGGACGCTTCCGCGGACCGCAGGCGGAATAGTTCATTCGAGACCGTGCAAAGGTCATATCGCGCCAGCACGTCCGGGCCACGGTCCGACAAATCCCTGAGCCAGGCGTCGAGCGGCAGCGTGACCGCATCAAATCCCTTTTCGCGCAACACTTCCGCGAGGATCCGCGCCCAGGTGCTTTTCCCGGTGCGGGCTTGGCCGCCAACCAGGATCTGTGCGCCTGGCCGGACGTTCTTTTCGATAAAAGCCGCGCAAAAGGCGCGCATGACCGGATAGGCGTCAAGAATGAACTCCACGGCCTCGGGCAGATCCTCAAACGTGAAATCCGGCTCCACGTCATTGGCGCCGTCGCGGCCGCCATGGCCGCCACGCACCAGGATCGAGCGGACACCAGCCGCCTTCGCCGCGCCGATGTCGCCCGTGCGGTCGCCGATCATCCAGGAACCCGCGAGATCGAGGCAAAGCTCATCCGCCGCCTTGAGGATCATGCCAGGTTTCGGTTTGCGGCAATTGCAGTCGATCTTGAACTCGACCCGCTCTCCCTCATAGCCCTTGTGGGGATGATGAGGACAATAATAGATCGCGTCGACGAAAGCGTGATTATGCGCGAGATCGCGCTCCATGGCGGCGTGAACCGCGTCGAGTTTCGCCTCGCTCAGCGTCCCATGCGAGACGCAGGGCTGGTTGGTGACCACAACTGTGGCGAGCCCAGCCTTGTTGAGCCTGCGCACGCTGTCGGCGGCGCCCGGCAGAAGCTCCATTTGCCCCGGATCAAGAACACCGTTGCGCTCGACATTCAACACGCCGTCGCGATCGATAAACATTGCCGCGCGCGGACGGCCGCTGCGCTGGGGGGCGACCTTTCCGACGGCGTAGTCGCGATTGACCTTCTCTAGGCGCTCCGGCGTGCCAAGGTCCTTGATATATTCAACGGAGCGATAGGCGAAGAGCGTCTCGCCGCGCGCAATAAGCTCGGGAAAGACGTGGCGGCCGAAGTCCAGGGTGCCCTCGCGAGGGGAAACGCTTTCGAGAATTTTTTTGTTCATTACGTAAAGCGCGGCGCTGGCCAAGTTGCGCAACGGCGCTGCGTCCTCGCGCCAACGGGAGAAGCCGGTAACGCGGTTTTCGGCGTCCGTCACGACCAGATCGGAGTCGAAAGGATGGTCATTAGGGTGTACCAAAAGGGCCGCCGCCGCTTTGCGCCTTTCGAAGAAGCGCCAAAACCGCTCCAGATCGATGTCCAGCATCGTGTCGCAATACAGCACGAGAATATCGTCCTGAAGCAAATCCTTGGCGGCCAACACGGCACCGGCGGTGCCCAGCGGCCTATCCTCGATCACGCTGCGGCAGCTCAGACCGAAGTGCGAGCCGTCGCCCACGTAGTCCTGCACCTGCGCCGCCTCATGACCGAGCAGAAGCACCACATCGTCGAATCCGTGCCGATGGCACAGCTCAAGCTGATGGCCGAGAACGGGCTTGCCGCCGACCTCCGCCAACGCCTTGGGCACATTACCGATGACGGTCCGCAGCCGTGTGCCGAGACCGCCAGCGAGGATAACCGCTTGCCTGGTCATGCGATCGCCATTCGTTCCGCCACCTGGACTGAGACCGCCCGTTCGACGGCGTCAAGCGACGTCGGACATTGCGGCCGCCAACCCAAGGCGAGAAGCTTGTCAATCGCATAATGAAAGCGCGGCACGTCGCCGACCCAGCCGCGATCCTCGGATCCATAGACAATCCGCGCACCGGGAGACGCCTTGCTCACGACGATCTCAGCGATTTCGCGCACGGTGACGCCGATGTCGGAAGGGCCGATATTAAAGCAATTCACGCGCTCCGAGGCTTTTTCGACGATCATGAACACCGCCGAAAGCAGATCGTTGACATAGAGATAGGGTTTGCACTGCGATCCGTTGCCAAGCACCCGCAACTCATCCGGCGCTTTCGCGAGCCGATCGAGAAAATCGTGAATTACGCCATGGGTGGCCCGGCCGCCGATGACATTGGGAAAGCGGAACAGCCATAGGCGGTCCAGCGCCGCCTCCGACAAAGCGGTCAGGCAAGCTTCACTGGCCAGTTTCATTGCGCCATAGTTCGAGATCGGAAACAGAGGACCGACGTTCTCATGCAGCGCGATGGGACCATGGTCGCCGTAAATTGCCGAAGTCGAGGCAAAGGCCAGCTTGCGAATTCCAAATTTACGGCAGGCCTGGGCGACGCAATAGGTCGTCATGAATGTATCGCGTAGGTCTATGGACGGATCAGACCCGCCGGTGCCGATGTCCGAATTAGCGGCCAGATGCCAGATCATATCGGCATTCCGCCCGTACTGCTCCATAGTCGCCAGAACGGCCTGCTCGTTGGCGCAATCGACTTTGGCGAATGCGAAATTTTTGTTCTTGCGCGCCGCTGCGATATGGGCCTCCTCGCCGCGCACGAAATTGTCGATTCCAAAAACGCGATGATTTTGCTCAAGCAAAAGATCGACGAGCTGGCTGCCGATAAAGCCAGCAGCACCTGTCACGACATGTAACTTATTGTCTTTCATATGCAACTCCGATGCCTTCCGCGGCTAAAGACCCGGATGGCCAAGTGCGCCAAGGCTTTATTATCTGACAATTGCCGACAGGTGTTTGCTGCCTTCACTCTTCCGGTCCGGCTTGCGACCGATGAATTCAAAACCGGCAGCGATGATTTCCTGGCGATCTTGCGACAGCGCCTCGAAATCGGTCCATATCCTGCTTTGCCTCTGAGCAGGGTTGCGCCAAATCTCGACAAAATCCCGCATTGGCGTCGCGGCGAAGCGATCGGCGGCTTCCGCGGCAAGGTCGGCGCGCAGCACCGTCTCGCATTCCGACGCCAACCATGAAATTGTATGGTTGGGGCAGAAGTTGGAGGATACGTCGAGTTTTTCCGTATCAAAGGACTTGAACCACTCCGCCATGCCATAGCGTGTGCAATTATAAAAATGCCAAGGCTTTTCGTGCAGCGGCTGGAGGAATGCCGTGCGAACGTGAATGCGGCCGCCAGGCTTAAGAACCCGCAACAACTCGGCGGCGACCATTTGCGGCTCGCGATAATGCTCGAAGGCGTTCATCGACAGCACGGCTTCGAAGGATTCGTCGTCGAAGGGGAGGAAATGCGCGTCGGCGACTAGGTCGGTGTGGCGGAAGATCGCGTATTCGGCCTCCACCACATGATCGAACTTCTGATCGGAACCGCCGGCGCTCAAGTTGAGCACAAATCCTTTCGTTTCAGCAATGATCGCACGCGCAGGTTCAGGTAAGTCATTGGAGATCAGATCCATGGGCCGGATTTCCGGCGACATGTTGTCGGGCGTGAACACCGGGCGTCCTTCGACGATCGGCCAGCGCCTCAAGCCATCCAACGTAACGAGGCCGAGTTTGTCGTCGGAATAAGTGAGCTTCTGCCCCGAGAGTGGACATCGCAAAATCGGCAGCAGATCGTCGAGCCGCGAAGCTTTTGGACGATAGGCGGCGTTTGGCGTCGCCTTCACGCGGCGGGTTTCACGGTCGATAAGCGATACCCAAGCGTGCCGCTTTTCAAAACTCGCGATCAGGCGAAGGTAATTCTCCGGCACCATCGTTTGCTGATACATCATTGAAGCATCGTGCACGCGATATTCGGCGAGAATTTCGTTGCACAACTCGCCGGCGAGCCCAAGTTCCGCGATGCGGCACCAGAAATCATAATCCTCCCAACCGTGACGGATATGTTCGTAACCTCCGACCATCGCCCAGGCTTCTTTGGCGACAAGCGCCATCGCGTCGATGTAATTGCCATGCACGAAACGCTGCGGATCGTAAGGCAAATCTGTGATCAGCGCGCGCGAAGCGCCAAAATGCTGAATAATAGGATATACATAAGCGGCACTGCTCGCCTTGATCGACTCGAGCAGTCGTTCACAACATTCCGGCAGCAGCCGGTTATCGGCGTCGAGCGGCAAAATATATGCTGTTTCGGCCGCGTCATAACCCGAGTTGCGGCATAAACCGAGCCCATAGTTGGCCTGGTTCTGCAGAACGATAATTCGGTTGAACCGGTCGGCATGCCGTTCCGCCCAAGTCTTGGCGACATTCAGCGAGTTATCGGTCGAACAGCCGTCGACGATGACAAGGTCGAGATTCGTCAAGGTCTGCCGGGCGACCGAATCCAGCGCTTCTACCACAACCGTCTCGTAATTATAGAGCGGGATGACGACGCCCACTTCTGACCACCCGCCTTTGTTGCTTTCGAATATGACGTTCGACGGATAAACCTTCGGCGGCGAAATTTTCGGTCTCGTTTGGGCCGCTTCGAGCGCAAAACCGCGGGCCGCCCGCGCGCCGCCATTCAATTGATCGATCACGCGGCCGAATTGTAGATGCCGTTGTCGCGGCCCGAATTTGGCTAAAGCTTTGATATAGGCAGCTCGGCCGATTTTTTTACGCAGGTCAGCGTCATCAACGAGGCGCATGAGATATTCCCGCCAATCGTCGGCGCTCGCTGCCAGATAACCGTCGACGCCATGCTCGATGGCGCGCAGGAACGGCCCGGTCGGCGAGGCCACGGTTGGCGTGTCCACAAGCGCCGCTTCGAAGAATTTAAGTTCGCTTTTTGCTTCGCAAAATGGATTGCCAAATTCAAGCGGCGCGAGATTGATGTCAAAGCGCGCCATTTCCTTTGCCAACTCTGACAGGGGTTGCAAGGGACGCCATTCAATCTGGTCCAGCACCGGCTTCAGCGCGGGAAATTCCGCAACATCGACCAAGGAAGTTGTTTTATCCGGCGTCTCGAACAAAACCAGCCGGCAATTTGGCCGTGCACGCAGCACCTCCGCCAAAGCGCCGACCGCCAAAGCGAAATCGCGCTGATGCGTCTTCGAGCCGCCAGCATAGCCGATGCGGATCAATCCGTCCTTTTGAGATCGCCATTGAATTGCCGCAACACGAGAAAAATCGTGAATGGATTGGTCGAAGCCATTCGGCAACACATGCGTCGCCTTGCCCGCGCGGCGCATATGAAATGCGAGCTCCTGCGTAGTGGCAAAACAGACGTCGGCGGCGAGCATCGACTGCCGCACAGATTCGTAATGGCCCTTCACCTGATCTTCGGTCAGGCTTTGCGTCCGAATCCCGTCAATTAATTCACTCTTTGCGAGTTCCGGAACGATCATCAGGTCATCGACGTCAAAAACGATCTTGGCGCCAAATTCGCGCATTCTCGTGACCAATTGCTCGATTTCAGAAGACCAAAGGGTGCGCCAGATAATCACGACATCGTAGAAGTTGCGATTCAGTTTCGTCAAATCCGCCGCTTCCACCCAGAAAGCGTCGCAGCCATTGGATTTCGCCGCCGCCATGTAACGTTCGACGCGGTAAGCGTGCCCGGGCGTCTTTGGCTCTCCGGAAACGAACAATATAGAGAAACGATCTGCGGGCGCCAAGTTGGCGACCAAGGGCAGCGGTTTGGCGATCTTGGGAAAAAAGCTCCGCCCTTCCGATTCACCACACAAAATGTAGTGAACCAACGGATTTGCCCCCTCCTCCGCAACTTCGGGGTTGTTCAGCAAGTATTGCCGACCGGAAAATCTCGGGCTCGGTTCGCACCCTTCTCGAAATCCGTAAAGCGCATAATGTCGTGCCGGATCCATGCCGGACGCCGCAACTTGCGGATATGCCGCCAGATACCAGCGCCGATCGAAAAAGTTCGAGCGGCGGACCAGATCTGCATCCTTCATGCGGTCAAGCGATTTGCGGCCAGCCGCACCAACGAGTTTCAACGCAGCTTTGCGAAGCGAAAATTTAAGATTTGCACGGAGATCGCGAAACGCGTCGCTGCGACGCGCGAGTACATGAGCTCTCGCTAGGCTCTTAAGATGTCGATTTTCAATCTCGAGCTGGTCAATCGTACAAGCAAATTCCGCGAGGCGCTCCGGCACCTGTTCAAGCTTTTCCGTTGAACGCTGGATTGCGGCTAGCTGATCGGCATAGGCGGCTGCATTGAGTTTCTCGCGCGTTTCAGCGAGCCAGCGTTCGCCGAGATGACGAAGACGCTGGCGCAATGCGCCGACCAATCTCGGATCTTCCTCAGCGCAGAGCTCGCGAAGCGTCTGCGGCGCGTCGGATCCCACAAGGGCGATGCCGAGACCAGCCCCGTGAAAAACCTCGAAGGTCGAATATTTCGCTTTCAATTCCGCGAAATATGGCGCGACGCCAAAATCCCTCATGAAAACATTCGTGTCATGGAAAATGACGACGGCGCGAGTGGACAGTTTCGGCAGCCAGCTTTCAAAGTCATGCTTCACGTCCTCATAACGATGCCGTCCATCGATATGGAGGAGATCGATTGATCCGTCGTCGAAATTGCCGAGAGCTTCGTCAAACGTTCTCCGAAGCATTGTCGAGAAATGCGAAAAATGGCGATCATGAAATGCCTTGAAGCCTTCATACACTGAGTCGTCATAACCACCGGCATGCTCATCGCCTTGCCAGGTGTCGACCGCAAAACAACGAGCGACGCCGCCCATCATCTCGTTGGCTTTGCAAAAAGCGGAATAAGATACGCCGTAATGGGTGCCGAGTTCGACAAAAAGACCAGGTCGGCAAGCGGTCATAAGCCAAAGAGCGAAGGGCACATGCGTCCACCAGGCGCTCGGCGTGCCAACAAGCTCAGGCTCCATGAAAAGCGGTGCCAAATCTTTGGATGCAAGAGCCCATATGCCGGAAAGCGATGAAGAGAACCTTTGATCCGTCATCAGCATTGAACTGTTCACGACGAGCCTCCATCATTCAAATTCTTACAAAATGCATAAGCCTTGAGGTCATAATGCTGCTCTTGCTCTGCACATTGCAAATAAAGCCGCACTATGCGAGTTTTCCTAACTACTACTTCATCTCGTCGATCCTCGCTCTTCGTTAGCGGCTCTATCGCCTGCTCTTCGTATTGACCGAAGTCTGCCTTCAGTTGAGAGGGGCCTTATGGACCAAAACTCCGTGGATGTTAATCAAAATATCTCGCGCTGCCGCGAGCTTGCGGTCGCGAACGGTGGCGCTGGCCTCATTTCAGTTGCGCATGGTATCGGCGACCTTGATCACCAGCCAGATCGACGGTTCTAGGGCGTAGTGACGAATTAACTATTTGCGCAAAATAGCAATTGCGGCGAGCTTTGACCTGCCACTGAAGTTTCATCCGGCCGCGTTTAGAACCTTTGCTGCGCCGGCACAGGCCCGAGGATCGTGACCCCACCCCTCACTGCGTGGAAAGCCAACCGAGCACAAGAATTTGCCGAATTTGCTTACCCAGCGCTTACCGGCCGAGGCATTGATCCGCTGTGAGGAGTGATTTCTCCCTGCAATGTATTGATTTTATTGGTGCCGGTTGCAGGGATCGAACCCGCGACCTTCGGTTTACAAAACCGCTGCTCTACCAGCTGAGCTAAACCGGCGCGCCGTCATGCGGCGGGAAGCGATCTGCTACCAGCCCGCCGCCCGAGGCGCAAGGGGCGCCAAGGGGCGCATGGCGGGCGGCGGCGGCGCGTGTCCGAGGCGGCGGGCGCCGCCCCGCGCCTTTCGCCTCAATCGCTGGCGTAGATATTGCGGTCCTTGGTTTCCGGCACCAGCACCAGGCCGACGACAAAAGTCATCAGCGCGACGCAGACCGGATACCACAGGCCAAAATAGATATTCCCGCTCGCCGCCACCATGGCGAAGGCCAGCGGCGGCAGGAAGCCGCCGAACCAGCCGTTGCCGATATGATAGGGCAGCGACAGCGAGGTGTAGCGGATGCGGGTCGGGAACAATTCGACCAGTTGCGCCGCGATCGGCCCATAGACCATGGCGACCAGAATGACCAGCAAGGTCAGCAGGCCGAGCACGGCGGGCTTGTTGATGCGCGCGGGATCGGCCGCGGCGGGGTAGCCCGCGGCCTCGATCATCGCCAGCAATTCGGCCTGGAAGGCGCTCCGCTTTTCAGCCAGCTGGTCCTTGCTGAGCCCGGTCCCGTCGAAGGACGCGATCTCCTTGCCGCCGACCGTGACGCGGGCGATAGCTCCCGCCGGCGCCTTCTCGTTCGAATAGCTGACGCCGGCATTGGCGAGCACGTTTTTGGCGATGTCGCAGGAACTGGTGAAGGCCGCGTTCTCGATCGGGTCGAACTGGAACGAACATTTGGCCGGATCGGCGATGACCGTCACCGGCGCCGTATCCTGCGCGTGGGCGAGCGCCGGATTGGCCATGACCGTCAGGCCATGGAAGATCGGGAAATAGAGCAGGGCGGCGAGCAGGCAACCGCCGAGGATGATCGGCTTGCGGCCGACCTTGTCCGACAGCCAGCCGAAGAACAGGAAGAAGGGCGCGCCAAGAATGAGCGAGCCGGCGATCAGCAGATTGGCGGTGGCGCCGTCGACCTTGAGGATGCGGGTCAGGAAGAACAAAGCGTAGAACTGGCCCGTATACCAGACGGCGGCCTGGCCGGCGGTGCCGCCGAGCAAAGCGACGATGGCGATCTTGGCGTTGCTCCATTTGCCGAAGGCTTCGGTGACTGGCGCCCGCGAGCCGCGCCCCATCGCCTTCATCTGGCGGAAGGCCGGCGTCTCATTGAGCTGGAGGCGCATCCAGACCGAGGCGACCAGCAACACGAAGGACAAGAGGAAGGGGAAGCGCCAGCCGTAAAGCTCGAAATCCTCCTCGCCGATCAGGGCGCGGAAGGCCATGATGATCAGCAGGGAGAGCAGCAGGCCCAGTGTTGCGGTGGTCTGGATCCAGGAGGTGTAATAGCCGCGCCGGCGCTGGGGCGCGTGCTCGCCGACGTAAATGGCGGCGCCGCCATATTCGCCGCCAAGCGCGAGGCCTTGCAGCAGGCGAAGGGTGACGAGCAGAATCGGCGCCATGAAGCCGATGGCGTTGAAGGTGGGCAGCAGGCCGACCAGGAAGGTCGAAATGCCCATGATGAGGATGGTGATGAGGAAGGTATATTTGCGGCCGACGAGGTCGCCGAGCCGACCGAACACCAGGGCGCCGAGCGGGCGCACAGCAAAGCCGGCGGCGAAGGCGAGCAGGGCGAAAATATAGCCCGCGGTCGGGTTGACGTTGGAAAAGAAGTGCTTGGCGATGATCGCCGCCAGCGAGCCGTAGAGATAGAAATCGTACCATTCAAAAATGGTGCCCGCCGAAGACGCGAAGACAACGCGTTTTTCCTGCGGGGTCATGGGGCGGCTGCGGTCATCCGCCCCCGCCAGAGCGGCCTGGGTCATGGTAAAAGTCTCCTCCCCTGACATCTTTCAGGTTCTGATTTTTTTCTTATTGATATGGGTCAATATGCCGTTGTCGCGCGGCGAAGGGCAAGCCTTCGTTCCGTCTTTTCCGCGCGATATATTCGGCATTAAGTATATATCTCTATTCGGCCAGCTTTGCCCGGGTCACAGCAAGGGCGACGGCGCAGGCGTTGGAGACGTTGAGGCTCTTGATTGCGCCCGGCATGTCGAGACGGGCGAGCACGTCGCATTTTTCCCGCGTCAGCCGGCGCAGGCCCTTGCCTTCGGCGCCGAGAACCAGCGCCACGGGCCTGCTGAGCATTGTATGTTCAAGGCTCTCGGGGCCTTCCGAGTCGAGACCGACGCGCAGATAGCCGGCGTCGCCGAGCCGGTCGAGGGCGCGGGCGAGATTGACCACCTCGACCAGCGGAACATGTTCGAGGCCGCCGGAAGCCGTCTTGGCGAGCACGCCGGAGAACTCCGGCGCATTGCGCTCGGTCACGATGACGGCGTCCGCCGCGAAGGCCGCCGCCGTGCGCAGGATCGCGCCGACATTATGCGGATCGGTGATCTGATCCAGCGCGAGCACCAGGCCGGAGCGGCTCTCGATCTCGCTCACATCGAGCGCCGGCAAGGGGCGGGCTTCCAGAAACACGCCCTGGTGCACGGCCTCGGCGCCCAGTCGGGCGGAAAGCGCCTCGCCATCGACGATATGCAGCGGCACGCCGCTGGCCGCGATTTCGGTCGCCAGCTTTTCCGCGGCCGCTGCCGTGGCGAACAAGTCGAGGCTTTCGCGGCGGGGATTGCCCAGGGCCTCGCGCACGGCATGATAGCCGTAAAGCCCGGCGAGTTCGGGCGAGGGGCGTCGGAAGGCGCGCGAATCGGTCCGCGCTCCGGGCTTGTGCGTGTCCTTGCGGGGCGCCTTGTCCGCGTTCTGGCGCGCGGGTTTTTCGTTTCGCGCACGAAAAGGCGTTTCCGTCCGCCGTCCGCCCTGCTTCCTCATTCGCGCCTCCGCCGCCTTATGCCTGTCCTCTCACGCGCACGCCGATTTGACAATCGGCGGTTCGCGAGGCGTGTGTTTTTACGGTTGACACAATGGGCGGATAAAAGCATAAGCCCCCCAACGAAGGGCCCCGTCGTTACGGGGCCTTTTCGTTTCCGACGGGCCCAGCCCGCCGGATGGGAGAGTGTCCCGAGCGGCAAAGGGGGGGGACTGTAAATCCCCTGGCTATGCCTTCGTAGGTTCGAGTCCTACCTCTCCCACCAATTTTCTTCAGCATGCTGATTTAAGAACATTTTCAGCCGACGTTGCGCCTGACTGTCGCACAACGGTGTCGCACACTGACGCCGCTGAAACGGCCATAACTGTTTGTAACC
>NZ_JAYSBG010000067.1:0-12855 GCF_041915505.1 Rhodoblastus sp.
TGCGGAAAGCGCGCCTCCAGCGATTCGTACACCGTGCTGTCGCCGTCGAGCAGCTCCATCGCGTGCTGGGCGAAATAGCCCATCCTGATGCTGCCGCCGATTGCGACCGAGCCCGCATCCGGTTCGGACTCGCCGGCGACCAGTTTCAGCAGGGTCGATTTGCCGGCGCCGTTCACGCCCATGACGCACCAGCGCTCCTTGCGCCGCACCTGAAAATCCAGTCCGTCATAAATGGCGCGGGCGCCGTAACCCTTGCTGACGTTCTTGAGCGTCGCGACATCCTCGCCCGAGCGCGGCGCAGGCGGAAAGTCGAACTGGATGGTCTGGCGGCGGCGCGGCGGCTCGACCTTCTCGATCTTGTCCAGTTTCTTCACGCGGCTCTGCACTTGCGAGGCATGGGAGGCGCGCGCCTTGAAGCGCTCGATGAATTTGATTTCCTTGGCGAGCATGGCCTGCTGGCGTTCGAATTGCGCCTGCTGTTGGGTCTCGTTCAGCGCGCGCTGCTGCTCGTAGAACTCGTAATCGCCGGAATAGGTGTTGAGGTTGCCGCCGTCGATCTCGATGATCTTGCCGACGATTCGATTCATGAAGGCGCGGTCATGCGAGGTCATCAGCAGGCCGCCCTCGAAGCCGCGCAGAAAATCCTCCAGCCAGATCAGGCTTTCGAGATCGAGATGGTTGCTCGGCTCGTCGAGCAGCATGACGTCGGGCCGCATCAGCAGGATGCGGGCGAGCGCGACGCGCATCTTCCAGCCGCCCGACAGCGCGCCGACGTCGCCATCCATCATCTCTTCGGAAAAGTTCAGCCCGGCCAGCACTTCCCGCGCGCGGCCCTCCAGCGCATAGCCGTCGAGTTCCTCGAACCGCGCCTGCACCTCACCATAGCGGGCGATGATCTCGTCCATGTCGTCGGCCTGATCCGGATCGGCCATGGCGGCTTCCAGCGCGTGCAACTGCGCCGCGACTTCGCTCACCGGGCCGGCGCCGTTCATGGCTTCCGCGACGGCGCTGTGGCCGGACATTTCGCCGACATCCTGATTGAAATAGCCGATGGCGATGCCACGATCGACCGAGACCTGGCCCTCGTCGGGCGTCTCCTGCCCGGTCATCATGCGGAACAGGGTGGTCTTGCCGGCGCCGTTGGGGCCGACGAGGCCGACCTTCTCGCCCCGGAGCAGCGCGGCCGAGGCTTCGACGAACAGGAGATGGGCGCCATTCTGCTTGCTGATGTTTTCGAGACGAATCATGGTTCCACGCGACATTGCCGTTTCGGGCGCACTCTTAAGGCGCCGGCCGGCGCGGCGAAAGTCTGCGGATTGCTTTTGTCAGGCAAAGCGGTTATGGAAGGTGTGCTGCATTGCAGCGTGACGGCGCGCCGGCGCATGGGACGCATCCAAAGCGTCGCCCGGCCCAGGTCCGTTTTCTGGCGGACGGCCCATTCCGTGTGGGGCCTTCTTCGACAAGCCGCTTTTTCACCGCGCCGAGGCGCGGACCATGGCGGTTTCTATTGAAAGTATCCAAGTGACAAAATTTACCGATCTCGGCCTCGCCGAGAGCGTTTTGCGGGCCCTTGCTGCCGAGGGCTATGAAAATCCCACCCCGATTCAGGCCCAGTCCATCCCCCATCTGCTTGAAGGCCGCGATCTGCTCGGCATTGCGCAGACCGGCACGGGAAAAACCTGCGCCTTCGCCACCCCGCTGATCTCGCGGCTGCTGAAATTCCCCGAGAGCCCGCGCCCGAAACACACCCGCGTGCTGGTCATGGCGCCGACGCGCGAATTGGCCGCCCAGATCGGCGATAGTTTCCGCGCCTATGGCCGTTTCGCCGGCATTCGCGTGGCGGTGATCTTCGGCGGCGTCGGCTTCGGCCCGCAGGTCCAGGCGCTGTCGCGCGGCCTCGACGTGCTGGTGGCCACGCCCGGCCGCCTGCTCGACCATATGGCGCAGGGCAATCTGCGGCTCGACGCGACCACGGCCGTGGTGCTCGACGAGGCGGATCATATGCTGGATCTCGGCTTCCTGCCGCCGATCCGCAAGATTTTCTCCAAATTGCCCAAGGCGCGGCAGACTCTGTTCTTCTCCGCCACCATGCCGACTGAAATCGCGACGCTCGCCGCCGAAATGCTGCATCGTCCCGAGAAGGTTTCGGTCACGCCGGTCGCCCGCACCGCCGACCGCGTGGCGCAGCGTGTCGTGCTGATCGAGGCGCAGCGCAAGCGCGACGCTTTGATCGACCTGCTCCGCAACCCGGATTTCCGTCGCTCGATCGTGTTCACCCGCACCAAGCGCGGCGCGGATCGCGTCGCCGCCGCTTTGGTGGAGGCTGGACTGACGGCGGAAGCCATTCACGGTAACAAGAGCCAGGGCCAGCGCCTGCGCGCGCTGGACGGCTTCCGCTCCGGCCGGGTCGCGGTGCTGGTCGCCACCGATATCGCCGCGCGCGGCATCGATATCGACGGCGTCAGCCATGTCGTGAATTTCGAATTGCCGGAAGTGCCGGAGGCTTACGTTCATCGCATCGGCCGCACGGCGCGCGCCGGGGCCGAGGGCGAGGCGATCTCCTTCTGCGACAATGAGGAGCGCGATCTGCTCCGGGCGATCGAGAAGCTGACCAAGCAGCAGATCCCGACGACCGACCTGCGCGCCAATCCGGGCGCCGCCGATTCCGCGCCGCAGGCCCGCAGGCCACAGCGGAGCAATGGCGGCCCGGCGCGCAATGCTTCCCGCCCGAGGCAGGAGCATCGGCAAGACCATCGGCAAGATCATCGACAAGAGCCCCGGCAGGATCGCGGCCGTCCGAATGGCGGGCGTGCGGAGAACGGCGCGCGCGATCGCGCGGCGCAGGGCCCGTCGCGCCGCAATGACGCGGGCTATCGCCGCTAAAGCAAAGGGCGCTCGCCGCACGCGCGGCGGGCGCCGTCAGGGCACCAGCGCGAGAAGCGCGTGCAGCGGGCCGCCGTCGCGGCTCAGCAGGCGCAGCGCCATCAGGCTGCTGGTCACGATTAGCAGCGGACGGATCAGTTTCGCGCCCAGCCGCATCGCCAGCCGCGCGCCCAATTGCGCGCCGAGAAAGGCGCCCAAAGCCATGGCGAGGCCGAGCGGCCAGATCACCACGCCCTTGCTGGCGAACAGCAGCAGGCTCCCGACATTGCTGGCCGCATTGGCGGCCTTGGTGTAGCCGGTCGCCCGAACGGCGCCGAAGCCGAGCAGGGTGGTGATCCCGATCATGTAGAAGGTTCCGGCGCCGGGGCCGAAAAAGCCGTCATAGAAGCCGACCAGCGGGATGAAACTCGCGGCGAACAGATTGGTCGGCATTTTCGCCGCGCCATCGCCCTCCCGAATCCCCCGGCCCAGCGAGAAATAGCCGGCGAAGGCCAGCAGCAGGACAGGCACGAGCGCGTCGAGCCAGTTGCGCGGCAACAGGCTGATCGAAAGCGCGCCCAGCAGGCTGGCCACGCCCGCCGCCGCGACGAAGCGGAGCCCGATGCGCCAGTCGATCAGATGACGCCGCGCGAAAGCGAAGGTCGCGGAGAGCGACCCCGCCGAACCCTGCAGCTTGTTGGTTCCAAGCGCCGAAATCGGGTCGAGGCCGGCCAGCAGCAGAGCCGGAAGGGTCAGCAGGCCGCCGCCGCCGGCGATGGCGTCGATGAAGCCCGCGACGACCGCCACGCCGGACAGTTCGAGCGTAAGCGTCAGGTCGGGCGCCATCAGATGGTCCGTTCGCGCCGGGCGTGGCGGCGCGGCGGCTCAACCGCCGCCTCGCGCGTCACGCCGGCTGCTTCCGGCAGCCGTTCAGGAACAATCTCGCGCAGATTTTCGCGCGCCGCACGATCTCCTCGGCCTCGGGCGCCTCGCGCTGCCCCATCATCACCGCGCGCTGCGGCTCCATGATCATCATGCCGCGCAGCATGGCGGCGGCGAGCTGCGGGTCGTCCAGCTCCAGCGCGCCCTTGGCGCATTGGTCTTTCAGCCAGAGCGCAATGGCGTCGCCGCTGCGCCGGACGGCGGCCTCGTAAAAGGCTTGGCCGACTTCGGGAAAGCGCTCGCTTTCGCTGAATACGAGACGGGTCAGATTGATTGTCTGGCGGTCCAGAGTCAGGCGGCCGAAGGCGTTCAAGATCCTTTCCAGCGCTTCCTCCAGCCCGAGCGCATTGAGCGCATTCTTGTCGATTTCGAGAATGAAGCGTCCGATCCTGTCCGCGATCACGCGCTCGAACAGGGCGTCCTTGGCCGGAACCAGCCGGTAGAGCGTCTTGGTCGAGACGCCGGCCCGCTGCGCCACCGAACACATGGAGGTCGCGGCATAGCCGCTGCCCATGAATTCCTCGCGCGCGGCCTCGACGATCAGCGCGAGCGTCTCCTCATCCGTGCGCGTTTGCGGACGACCGCGTCCCCTGCAAGGCGCCTTTGCATTTTCGACTATGGTCATTTTCCAAATTCCGATTGACTTCGCTCTAAGGCGGCGTATTTTGGAAATTACACCGTTTCCTAATTATCGACAAGTTCGAATTTCCCAGGCCTCAGGGAGCAACGCAATGACGCAGCACAAGCAAATCCAGGAATTCGAAGACGCGCTCTCAACATATGACGCGCAGGCGGCGCTGCAAGGCGCCGCGCCCTTCACCGCCGAAGCGGCCGCGCCCCGGCCCCAGAGCGCCCGCACCTTTTTCCGGCGCGTTCTCATGGTCGGCGTCGCCGTCGCGGCGCTCGGCGCGGCAGGCTATTTCGGCCATGGCTATTGGACGGTGGGTCGTTTTGCGGTCTCCACCGACGACGCCTATGTCAAGGCCGACAACACCACCATCGCGCCCAAGGTCGCCGGCTATATCGCCGCGGTCTTTGTCGCCGACAATGAAAAGGTGAAGGCCGGCCAGATCCTTGCCCGTATCGACGACCGCGACTTCAAGGTGGCGGTGGAGCAGGCCAGTGCGGATGTCGCGGCGGCCCGCGCCGCCATCGGCAACAAGCAGGCGGCCATCGTGGCGCAGCAATCGGTCATCGACGCCGCAGCCGCGACGGTGACGGCCGACGAGGCCAACCAGACCTTCGCCGAGCAGGAGAACAAGCGTTATACCGATCTGGCGTCAACCGGTTTCGGCAGCGTGCAGAATGCGCAACAGGCCAATTCGCGCGTGCTCGCCTCGCGCGCCAATGTCTCGCGCGACCGCGCCGCCCTGGCCAATTCCACCCGGTTGCTCGACGTGTTCAAGGCGGAGCTCGCCCAAGCCCAGGCCAATCTGCTGCGCGCCCAGGCGGCGCAGGATCAGGCCGAGCTGAACCTCTCCTATACGACCATCTCCGCGCCGGTCGACGGCCAGGTCGGCAACCGCACTTTGCGCGTCGGCCAATATGTGCAGGCGGGCACGCAGCTGATGTCGGTCGTGCCGGTCGATTCCAGCTATGTCGTCGCCAATTACAAGGAAACCCAGCTCACCGACGTGCATGCCGGCCAGCCGGTCGAGATCGAGGTCGACATGTTCCCCGGCCAGGTCTTCAAGGGCCGCGTCGACAGCGTCGCGCCGGCGAGCGGGCAGGAATTCGCGGTGCTGCCGCCGGACAACGCCACCGGCAATTTCACCAAGGTCGTGCAGCGCATTCCGGTGAAGATCACCTTCGACGCGGGCAGCCCGCTTCCGGCCGCGCTGCGGCCCGGCATGTCGGTCGTCCCGACCATCGACACGCGTGGTGAGTCCGAGCAGGTCGCGACGGCGTCCAACGCCCGCGGCTGAGGCCCTTCAGGAGGAACAGGCCATGTCCAGTCTCGCACTCAGCGCCAACGACCTGCCGGCCCGCGCCATTCCCGCCGCCCCCGCGACGGAAGGCAAGGCGAGCCTGACCGCCTGGATCGCCGTCATGGCCAGCATGATCGGCGCCTTCATGGCGATCCTCAACATCCAGATCACCAACGCCTCGTTGCTCGATATCGAGGGCGGCATCGGCACCGGCGTCGACAATGGCGCCTGGATCTCGACCTCTTATCTGATCGGCGAGATCATCGTCATCCCGCTGACCGATTATCTGAGCCGCGTCTTTTCCTTCCGGCGCGTGATCCTGACCAACACCATCCTGTTCGCGGTCTTCTCCATCGCCTGCGCCTTCACGCGCGATCTCGGCTCGATGATCGTCGCGCGCGGCCTGCAGGGCTTTGCCGGCGGCGTGCTGATCCCGATGGCCTTCACCATGGTGCTGACCAAGCTGCCCAAGGCGCAGCAGCCGATCGGCCTCGCCATGTTCGCGGTCGCGGTGACCTTCGCGCCGGCCGTCGGCCCGACCATCGGCGGCTATCTCACCGAAAATTACGGCTGGCAGACGATCTTCTTCGTCAACACGCCGCCGAGCATCTTGATGGTGGTCGCTCTGGCGCTGACGCTGGAGCGCGAGCCAATGCGTCTCGGCCTGCTGCGCGAAGGCGACTGGGCCGGCATTTTCACCATGGCGATCGGGCTTTCAGCGCTCCAGACCGTGCTGGAGGAGGGCAACAAGAACGACTGGTTCGGCTCGCCCTTCATCGTCAAGCTGACCGTCGTCGCCGTGGTGTTCCTGTCGGCCTTCATCGCCATCGAACTGATCGTCGCCAAGCCGCTGGTCAACCTGCGCCTGTTGAAGCGCCGCAATTTCGGCATCGGCGTGCTGGTGAACATGCTGCTCGGCGCGGCTTTGTTCGGCACGATCTATGTCATGCCGCAATATCTCGGCCAGGTGCAGCATTACAATGCCGAGCAGATCGGCAAGGTTCTGGCCTGGACCGGCTTCCCGCAACTGCTGTTCATTCCCTTCGTGCCGATGCTGATGAAGCGTTATGACGCCCGTTACATTGCCTTTTTCGGGATGACCCTGTTCGCGGGGAGCAGCTTCATGAATATCTGGCTCTCGCTCGATTCCGCTGGCGACCAGTTGTTCGGACCGAATGTGGTGCGCGCCATCGGGCAGGCTTTGGTGCTGACGCCGGTAAGCGCCATCGTCACGGCGGGCATCGCGCCGAGCGAGGCGGGTTCGGCCTCGGGCCTGTCCAACATGCTGCGCAATCTCGGCGGCGCGATGGGCACGGCGAGCCTTGGCACGATCATCACCAAGCGCGAGCAGTTCCACTCGAACATCATCGGCCAGTCGGTGACCTATTATCGCGACGAAGTGCGCGAGCGGATCGACCAATTGACGCATTATTTCGCAGCTCATGGCGTGTCCGATCCGGCGCTGGCTCACGCCAAGGCGCTGGCGGCGATCGGCGCCGGCGTCCGCCGGCAGGCGCTGACCATGGGTTTCGCCGACGCCTTCGCCGTGCTCGGCGTGTTGCTGGCGCTGGCGGCCGTGGCTTTGCTGTTCGCCAGCAAGATCAAGCCAGCCGCCGGCGGCGCGGGCGGCCATTGAAGACAGCGGTCAGGCGGGTTCGCCCGCCTGCCTGCGCCGGAGCAAAGCCTCCGGCGTATCGAGATCGAGCAGCACGCCGTCGCTCGGCGCCTCGATCTCGACCAGTCTTTCGGCATGAGCCGCGATGAGATCGCGGGCGCCGGAATCGCCCTGCATTTCGCGCAAGAGCAGCGGGAAGAACGCGCGTCCCCACAGCACCGGATGGCCGCGCCGGCCATGGCGCAGAGGGACGACAAGATCCCGCCCGCGCGTGGGATCGAAGGCCGCGATCATGCGGTCGATCAGAACCGGTTCGATATCGGGCATGTCGCCGAGGAAGATCATCGCGCCGTCCACATCCGGCGGCAGAGCGGCGAGTCCGGCCTTCAGCGACGTCGACATGCCGGCGGCGAAATTGGGATTGATCACGAAAGCGGCTTGCGTTCCCGCCGCCATGCGGACCTGTTCGGCCTCGTGGCCCAGAACGACCAGAGTCTTGTCGATCCGCGACGCGGTAATGGCGTCGAGCGCGTGGCGAATGACCGGCTTGCCGCCGAGTTCCAGAACCAGCTTGTTGGCGCCCATGCGGCTCGATCGTCCGGCGGCGAGAACCACCGCCGCGATCCGGCTGGGCGCGCTGGCTGTCATTCGGCGGCGTCCTTGATCGCGACGGCGGATGGTCTGAGCCGCAGCGCTTCGGTCAGTTCGGCCGCGACCGAGATGGCGATCTCGGCCGGATTGGCGGCGCCGATGGCGAGCCCGACCGGGCCGTGGACGCGCGCCAGATCGGACTCCGTGAAGCCCTGCGCCCGCAAACGTTCGCGGCGTTTTTCCGCCGAGCGCCGCGAGCCCAGAGCCCCAATGTAGAAAGCCGGACTGTTCAGGGCGGCGGCCAAAGCCGGATCGTCGATGCGCGGCTCGTGGCTGAGGACCACGAGCGCCGTGCGCGAATCCGGCGGGCGGCGCCGCAGGAATTCGTTGGGCCAATCCACCACCAGTTCGACGCCAGGAAAGCGCCGTTCATCCGCGAAGGCGTTGCGCGGATCGACCACGGCGACCTGATAGCCCGCCATGGCCGCGATGGGCGCGAGCGCCTGCGCGATATGCACCGCGCCGATGAGGACCAGCCGCAGCGGCGGGCGCCAGAATTCCAGAAAGAAGCTTCCGGCCGGCGTTTCCACCAGCGCGTCGCGGCCAAGGGCCGCCGCCGCCTCCAGCGCCGCCCGCGTCGACGCGTCCCACGCCTTTTGGCGCAGGGCTTCGTCCAAGGGAAGGCGTTCGCCGTCGTCGAGCGCGAGCAGCGTCACCGCGTCGCGCCCGGCGCGGGCGTCGTCGCTGAGATTTTGCAGCAGAGGGCCGCGCCCGATCCGCTCGACGAAGACCGAAATCGAGCCGCCGCAGGGCAGGCCGACCGTCCAGGCGTTTTCATCGCTGACGCCGAATGAACGCAGAACCGGCTGTCCGGTGGCGATGACCTCCTCGGCCGCTGCGAGGATTTCACCCTCGACGCAGCCGCCCGAGACCGAGCCCATGAACAGGCCGTCCTCGTCAATGGCTAGCCGCGCGCCAATGCCGCGCGGCGCCGAGCCCCAGGTCGCGACCACGGTGGCGAGCGCGACGCCTTTGCCGCGCCGCGCCCAGTCCAAAGCCGTGGCGATGATGTCGTTGCGATCGTCCATGCCGCCTCCGGGATCGCGCGTCAGGTTTCACCGCGATCGAACGGCAGGATTCGCATCCTCTTGCCGGTCGCCTGGAAGTAAGCGTTGGCGAGCGCCGGGCCGATCGGCGGCACGCCGGGTTCGCCGACGCCCTTCGGGTCTTCGGCGGATTTCACGATATGGACCTCGACCTTGGGCATCTCGTTCAGCCGCAGCACTTCATAGCCGTCGAAATTGCCTTCGACCACCTTGCCGCCGTCGAGCGTGATGCGCGACTTCATGATGGCGCCGAGGCCATAGCCGATGCCGCCCTCCATCTGCGCGCGCACCATGTCGGGATTGACGGCGACGCCGCAATCGACCGCGCAGACCACGCGCTCGACCTTGGGCGCGCCGGATTTGTCGAGCGAGATTTCGACCACCTGCGCGACATAGGTCCCGAAGGACTCAGCCACCGATACGCCCCTGAACCGACCCGCGGCGAGCGGCTCGCTCCATCCGGCCTTTTCGGCGGCGAGTTTGAGCACGCCGGCATGGCGCGGCTTGTCGGCCAGCATCTCCATCCGATAGGCGACGGGATCCTTGCCGGCGGCGTGCGCGACCTCGTCAAGGAAGGCTTCGAGCACATAAGCCGTATGGGTCGAGCCGACCGAGCGCCACCACAGCACCGGCACATTCATGTCGGTGGTGGTCGTGTCGAGACGGAAGTTCGGAATGGCATAGGGTTGGTTGGCCATGCCCTCGACCGAGGTGCCGTCGACGCCATTCTTGACCATCATCGCCTCGAAGGGCGAGCCCTTGGCGATCGACTGGCCGACGATGGTGTCGCGCAAGGCGACGATGCGGCCGTCCGCGTCGAGACCCGCCTTGATCTTGTGGACATAAGCGGGGCGATAGCGTCCGCCGCGCATGTCGTCCTCGCGGGTCCACTGCACCTTGACCGGGGCTTTCCAGCCCAGCGCCTTGGCGGTCGAAACCGCCTCGACGATGATGTCGGCGTCCGGGCAGGCGCGACGGCCGAAACCGCCGCCGGTCTTCATGACATGCAGCTTGACTTTTTCAGGGGGGAGGCCGGCGATTTGCGCCGCCACGGCCTGATAGAGATCGGGCATCTGATGCCCGCCCCAGACTTCCAGCACGCCCTCCGGATTCATCCAGGCGACGGCGTTGAGCGGCTCCAGAGCGGCATGGGCGAGATAGGGAAATTCGTAGCGCGCCTCGACGATTTTCGCGGCCTTGCCGAAGGTCGCGACCGCGTCGCCGCGATCGACCGCGACATTTTCGCCGCCCTTGTCGGCCAGCGCCCGATAAGCCGTGAACATTTCAGACGTGCCGCGCTTCTCGCCGGCGGAATCGTCCCAGACCACGCTGACCGCGTCGCGGGCCTTGTTCGCCTCCCACATGCCATTGGCGACCACCGCGACGCCGCGCGGCGTCTCGACGACATCGACCACGCCCTTCATCGCCTTGGCCTTGGCGGCGTCGAAGCTCTTCACCTTTGCGCCGAACACCGGCGGATGGATCATCACCGCCGTCAGCTGGCCGGGAAGCCGGACGTCGATGGTGAACATCTGCCGGCCGGTCGATTTCGGCGCGGAATCGAGACGCGGCAGGTTTTCCGAGCCGATATAGCGCCAGTCCTTCGGCTCGTTCAGCGCGACCTTGGCGGGCGCCGGCTCCTGCGCGGCCAAAGCCGCCATTTCGCCATAAGTCGCCGTCGCGCCGCTCTTCGCGCGCAGCACGCCATCGGCGCCGACGATCTCTTCGGCCGGAACGCCCCATTTGCGCGCGGCCGCCGCGATCAGCATGGCCTTGGCGGTGGCGCCGGCGACGCGATAACGCCGCCAGGACGAGGCGGTTCCGGTCGAGCCGCCGGTGAGCTGGAATTTGCCGCCCATGGCGAGATTGCCATAGAGCGCCGGATCGCCGAACGCGCCGACGACTTCGGTCTTGGACCAGTCGCCGTCAAGCTCTTCCTGGGCGAGCGTGGCGACGCCCTGATAGATGCCCTGGCCCATGTCCATATGGGCCGAATAGATCGTAACCTTGTTGTCAGGGTCGATCCGGATATAGCCGGCGAACGGATTGGGCGCGGCGCCCGAAGCGCCCGCCGGCGCAGGTTCGGCGGCAGCGGAATAGCCGACGACCAGGCTGGCGCCGACGGCGCTCGCGCCGATGACGAAATGGCGGCGGGAGACCGGCGCCTCGCGCAGGATTTTGGTGCTTGCGAGATTGAGCATTGGTCAGGCTCCCAGCAGGCGCGAAGCTTCGTGCACGGCGGCGCGGATTCGCTGATAGGTGGAGCAGCGGCAGAGATTGCCGCTCATGGCGTCGTCGATGTCGGAATCGCTCGGCTTCCGATTGGTGGAAAGCAGGCCGATGGCGGCCATGACCTGGCCCGACTGGCAATAGCCGCATTGCGGCACGTCGAGCTTGATCCAGCTCTTCTGCACGGCGGCGGCGACATCGCCGTTGACGCCCTCGATGGTGGTGATGGTCTTGCCGCCAACATCGCCGATGCGAGTCTGGCAGGAGCGCGTCGGCTCGCCGTCGATATGCACGGTGCAGGCGCCGCACAGGGCCTGACCGCAGCCGAATTTGGTGCCTGTCAGGCCAAGGTCGTCACGCAAAGCCCAAAGCAAGGGCTTTTCGGGATCCGCATCGATTTCCTGCGGCTTCCCGTTCAATGTGAACCGGATCATGTCTTGCCCTCTCTCTTCACGCCAGCCCCACCCGGCGCTTTTCGCATTCCATTCGCGCCGGCCCCATCCGGCGTTTTCGACAACTATAGCCGCTAGACTCGCCGGCGGAGGACCCAGTTCCGCCAAGGCGCTTTTTCGCAAATGCAAGGGCGTCCACTCTGGCGCGCCTTTTTTGACGCGGCGTCTTCGCGCCGCTTAGCTGGAGGCCTGCGCCTCACGCTGGCGACGCGTCTCATAGGCTTTGGCGTGGGCATAGGCGACGCGCAGCAGCGAATGACCGCCGGCCTCATCGCCGCCGCGCCGCAGCAGGTCGCCCAAAATCTGATCGGCCTCGATCCGCGCCCCGGCTTCGATGTCGCGCAGCATGGAGGCGGTTGTCGTGGCGCCCGGTTCGGTTAGGGCGCCGAGCGTCCGTTCGATATGGGCCTTGCCGGGCGGAAAGCCATTCGCCGCGGCGATGGCGGCGCATTGCTCGAACAGGCCCGCGGCGAGATCGCCGGCGCCGGCGGCGACAATATCGCCGACAGACGCCCGCATCAGGCAGGTGGCGCCGGCGAGGCCGGCGATGAAAATCCACTTGTCCCACATGTCCTGCCGGATAGCGGCGCTTTCCCGCGCGTCGAAGCCGGCGCCCGCGAACTGCTCCGCAATGGCCGCGATGCGCGCGGTGCGGAGGCCGTTCAATTCGCCGAAGGTCAGGCCGTGCAGGGTGTTGAGATGCAGGATCGCGCCGTCGTCGCCGAGCGTGGAGGAAATCATGCAAAGGCCGCCGAGCGCCTTTTCGGCGCCGAAGCGCGATTGCAGCGTCTCGATATGGGCCATGCCGTTGAGCAGCGGCAGAATCGTGGTTTCGGCGCCGACGCCGCCGGAGAAGGACTCCATCGCATCGGCGAGATCATAGGCCTTGCAGCTCAGCAGGATGAGGTCGAAAGGCTCGCGCAGAGTCTCCGCCGTCGTCAGTTGCGGGGAGGGCAGGTGAAAATCCCCCACCGGGCTGCGAATGACCAGTCCCGTGGCGCGCAGGATTTCGGCGCGTCGCGGGCGAACCAGAAAGGTCACGTCGCGGCCGGCCTGCGCCAGCCGTCCGCCGAAATAGCCGCCGACCGCGCCGGCGCCGACAATCAGAATCCGCATTCGTCGTTCCTTAT
>NZ_JAYSBG010000068.1:0-12852 GCF_041915505.1 Rhodoblastus sp.
GGCGATTCGATCGAATCGCCATCGGCTCTAGAGTCCTTTGTTTTCGCAGCGTTTTTGCGAAAAACCGGAATCCACTTTTTCGCACGCTGCTCTGGCACCGCCGGGGTTTCAGGATCAGGATTTCACCCGGACATACTCGCCGGGGGCGTCGCCGAGCAGGGGAACCTTGCCGCCGCCCGGTTCACGCGCCGGGACCTTTTCCGGCGCCTGGGCGGTAACCCACTGGACCCAGTCCGGCCACCACGAGCCGGCATGTTCCTCGGCCTTGGCGACCCAGTCCTCATAGGTTCCGGACGGGCGATCGCCGGTCCAGTACTGATATTTCGGCTTGGGGCCGGGCGGGTTGATGACCCCGGCGATATGGCCGGAGCCGCCGAGCACATAGCGCATCTCGCCGCCGAACAGCTTGGCTCCGTTGAAGACCGAGCGCGCCGGCGCGATATGGTCTTCCTTGGCGGCGAGATTATAGACCGGGACCTTGATCTTGCCGAGGTCGAGCGTGACGTCGCCCAGCACCATCTTCTTCCGCGCGAACTGATTGTTGAGATAGCAATTGCGCAGGTAGAAGGAATGGTTGGCGCGCGGCATGCGGGTGGAATCGCTGTTCCAGGCCAGCAGGTCGAAGGCCATCGGCTCGATGCCCTTGAGATAATTGTTCACGACATAGGACCAGATCATGTCGTTTGGCCGCAGCATGTTGAAAGCGTTGGCCATGGAGCGGCTTTCGAGATAGCCGGCCATCTGCATTTCATTCTCGATATTCTTGATGCGGTCCTCATCGGCGAAGATTTTCAGATCGCCGGGGTCGGAGAAATCGACCTGGGTGGTGAAGAAGGTCGCGCTGGAGATGCGGTCGTCGCCCTTGGCGGCCATATAGGCGAGGGTCGCCGCCGAAAGCGTGCCGCCGACGCAATAGCCGATCGAGGTGACCTGCCGCTCGCCGGTGATCTTCTCGATCTGTCCCAGCGCCGCGAAAATACCCTCCGTCATATAGGAATAGAAATCCTTGTCGGCATGTTTCGCGTCGGGATTGATCCAGGAGACGCAGAACACCGTCAGGCCCTGCGACACCGCCCAGCGGATGAAGCTCTTGTCCGCATTGAGGTCGAGAATATAAAATTTGTTGATCCAGGGCGGGACGATCAGCAGCGGCCGGCGATAGACTTCCTCGGTGGCCGGGGCATATTGCAACAGCTCGATCAGTTCGTTGCGGAACACGACCTTGCCGGGCGTCGTCGCCATATTGACGCCGAGGACGAATTTCTCGTTATTGGTCTGGCGGATCTTCAGATTGCCGCCGCCGGCCTCGATGTCCTCGGCCAGCATTTTCATGCCGCGCGCGAGATTCTCGGCCTCCGCCGTCCAGGTCGTGCGCAACAGCTCCGGATTGGTCAGCAGGAAATTCGACGGCGACACCGCGCCGGACACCTGGCGCAAATAGAACGACGCCTTGTCGTGCGTCGTCTTGTCGAGCGCCGCGCCCTCCACCATGTCGTTCGCCCAATGGTCGGCGATCAGATAGGCCTGGCGCAGGAAGTCGAAGTAGGGATTGTCGCGCCAGTCCGGCGAGGCGAATCTCTTGTCGCGCGGATCGGTGGCGACGTAAGGCTCCTTCTCGCCGCCCGAAAGACGCCGCAGCGTATTCGACCACAGGCCGAGCAGATTGCTCGAAATGCTGGTCTGCGCCTCGATGGCGCGCGCGGGATCGGCCAGCCAATATTCGGCGACCCGGCTGAAGGTTTTGATCGCGTCGGTCAGCTCTTCCGAAAAGCTGGCCTTGACCTTGCCTTCCTCGACGGGGCGGATCATGGCGGCGAGAGCCTTGCCGCCGTGCTCCATCGCAATGGCGAAATTATCGGCCATGCGCTCGAAATTCGGCATGTTCGAGCCGCTGGCGCCGGCGGCGGGTTTGGGAGCGGCCGGTTTGGCCGCTTCCGACGGCGCAGCGGGAGCGGCCGGAGTCGGGGCGACCGGTGTCCGGGCGACTGGGGGAGGCGCGGCCGGCGCGGCGGCGGCTGGCGCGACCGGTTCCGGCGCAGGCTTTGCCGCCTCGGCGGTCTTTTTGGGCGCCTTGGCGGTCTTTGCCGCCGCGCCCGCCGTTCTGGCCGGCGCTTTCTTCGCCGCCGTCGCGCCATTGGCTTTCGTCTTCGCGGGCGCGGCCTTCGCGGGCGCCGCCTCGACCTGAGCCGTCTCGACCGGCGCGGCCTCCACGGCGGCGGCTTCCACTTGAGCGGTCTTTCGCCGGGGCGCGGCTCGTCCGGCGGCGCCCCTGCGCTGAGGTTGCTGGCTGGCGGTCATGACGTTTCCTCTTTATTGAACCGGGCTCTGCGTTCCGAGGCGCCCTCGTCCCGTTTCCGACATAATAAGACTTTATGCGACAGTTTCAGCAATGATCCGATGGAAGCACATCCCTAAGGATGATGGGCTTGGGACTTGACGAATGCCAGGGAAAATGACGGCCAAAATCATGGTCAACAGTCTTAACGCGCGCAGGAAATGGACGCTGGCGCTCGCCGTCGCGGCGATGGTCGCCGCGGTGTCGGTCGCCCCCGCCGCGCAGGCCCAGCAAAACCCCGTCCGCGCCCTGACCAATGTCCTCGGCTGGACCAAGGATACCGATGACGGACCCGATTTCGTTCGTGAATCGCGTCCCGATATCAAGGAGCTCGGCTTTTCGCATGTCACAGGCGTAGACAAGCCGCGAGTCGCGGTCAAGACGCCGGCCGAGCTTGAGGCCGACAAGGCGGCGCTGATCGCCGACCGCGACAAGGCGGAAGCCCGCCGCAAGAGCCTGCAGGCCGAAAAAGTCGTCACGGTCGCGCCCAACAAGGCCCCGCCGATCAAGGACGAGTGATTTTCGCCACAAAACGACTGACATCCAGTCGGCGCGCGTGCTAATCACCGCCTTCCCCGGCGCATTCCGGGCTGAAGATGAAACTTGAGGACGAGACGGATGAGCGATTTTTATCGCGTGCGGCGGCTGCCGCCTTATGTGTTCGAACAGGTCAATCGTCTGAAAGCCAAGGCCCGAGCCGCCGGAGCCGACATCATTGACCTCGGTATGGGCAATCCCGATCTGCCGACCCCGCGCCATGTCGTTGAAAAGCTGGTCGAAACCGCCGGCAAGCCGCGCACCGACCGCTATTCCGCCTCGAAGGGCATCGCTGGCCTGCGCCGCGCCCAGGCCGCCTATTACGAGCGCCGGTTCGGCGTGAAGCTCGATCCCGATTCACAGGTGGTCGCGACGCTCGGCTCCAAGGAAGGCTTCGCCAACATGGCCCAGGCGATCACCGCGCCGGGCGACGTGATTCTGGCGCCGAATCCGTCCTATCCGATTCACGCCTTCGGCTTTCTGATGGCGGGCGGCGTGATCCGCTCCGTGCCGATCGAGCCGAATGAGGAATTCTTCCGCGCCGCCGAGCGCGCGGTGATCCATTCGATCCCCAAGCCGATCGCCATCGTGGTGTGCTATCCGTCGAACCCGACTGCCACGGTCGCCTCGCTGGATTTCTACCGCGACCTCGTGCGTTTCGCGAAGAAGCACGACATTTTCATCCTGTCGGACCTGGCCTATGCCGAGGTCTATTTCGACGACAATCCGCCGCCCTCGGTGCTGCAGGTGCCAGGCGCGATGGATGTGACCGTCGAATTCACCTCCATGTCCAAGACCTTTTCGATGGCCGGCTGGCGCATCGGCTTCGCGGTCGGCAACGAGCGCCTGCTGTCCGCGCTGGCGCGTGTGAAATCCTATCTGGATTACGGCGCCTATACGCCGATCCAGGTCGCGGCGGCGGCGGCGCTCAACGGCCCCGACGACTGCATCAAGGAAATGCGCTCCATCTACAAGAAGCGCCGCGACGTGATGGTCGAAAGCTTCGCTCAGGCCGGCTGGAAAATTCCCGCCCCCTCGGCCTCGATGTTCGCCTGGGTGCCGGTGCCGGAGAAATTCCGCGCGCTCGGCAGCGTGGAGTTCTGCAAGCTGCTGATCGAAAAAGCCGATGTGGCGGTGGCGCCGGGCATTGGCTTCGGCGAGCATGGCGACGATTACGTGCGCCTCGCTCTGGTCGAGAACGAACAGCGCATCCGTCAGGCCGCGCGCGGCATCCGCCGCTTCTTCGACGGCGCCGACGAAACGCTGCACAATGTGATCGACGCGCGAGCGCGCGCTTAAGCGCGCGCGTTTCTAGCGGGAATCTGCGCGCCCGAGGCGCGCGTTTCGAAACCACAACAGTCTCGCGCAAGGCGGGCGGCCCAATCTGGGTGCGCCCGCCTTGCGTCTTTTCGGCATGGCGGCCTCGGACTGTCTGAAGGGCGAACGCCGTGCCGAACTTTCCCTTTCACCTGACTTTGACTCGCCGGGTCTGGGCCATGGCGGCGCTCGCGCTCGTGATCATGGCGCTCGGAACCGGCGTCGCGCTTTATCGCTTTCAGAGCGCCATGCTCGACCTGCGCCGCGCCGAATTGCGCAACGAGGTCGATATCGCCGCCGATTGGCTGAAAAGCGCCGCGCGCACGGAGGCGCCCGACCGCGCCGCCGCCCTCCACGCCGCTTTGGAGCAATTGCGTCCGGTCCGTTTCGGCGAGAATGGCTATTTCTTCGTGATTTCGCTCGACGGCGTCTCGCTGCTGGCGCCGCCCACGCCGCAGGTCGAGGGAACCAGCCTGCTGCCTGTGCGCGACAGCGCGGGCGGCCGGCCTTTCGAGACCATGCTGAGCCTCGCCCGCAAGGACGGCGCCGCTTCATTCGTCTATCCATGGCCCAAGCCCGGCGCCGATGGCCCGCACGAAAAAACCTCCTACGTCAAGGCGATCCCCGAACTCGGTCTGATCGTCGGCTCCGGCCTTTATCTCGACGACAATCTCGCCCATCTGGCCGATATTTCCTTCGCGGTGACGCTCGCTTCGGCGCCGCTGGTCCTGCTGTTCATCGGCGTAGCCTGGTATATCGGCCGCTCCATCAAGCGACGGCTGAGCGCGCTCACGGCGGGGCTGGAGGCCATGGCGCGGGGCGATCATGACATCGCCTTGCCGGGCCTCGACCTGCAGGACGAACTCGGCGACGTGGCCCGCGCGGTCGAGGGGATCAAACAGGGCCTGCGGCGCAGCGCGCAGGAGCAGAGCGAGACGCGCGCCGCCGAACATGACGCCTCCGAGCGCGCCCGCAGCCGCGAAATGGGCGCGCTGGCGCAAAAATTTCAGACGGCGGTCGGCGGCGTGGTCGGCGGCGTGACGGAAGCGACCCATCGGCTGGAAAATCTCGCCCGCGCTTTGGTGCAGGAGGCGCGCTATTCCGGCGAACAGGCGGATATTGGCGCAAATGCCGCCGAGGTCGCCTCCCAGAACGTGCTGTCGGTGGCCTCGGCAGCGGAAGAGCTGAGCTTTTCGGTCGAGGAGATCGGCGCCAGCGCGTCGCGCTCGCGCTCCGTGTCAGAAGACGCCGCCCGCGAGGCCGAGGCGACGCGCGGGCGCATGGGCGAGCTGGTGGCGGCGATCGACCATATCGGCGGCATTGTCGCCATGATCGCCGGCATCGCGCAGCAGACCAATATGCTGGCGCTCAACGCCACCATCGAGGCGGCGCGCGCCGGCGAACAGGGGCGCGGCTTCGCCGTAGTGGCGCAGGAGGTCAAGTCGCTCGCCGAACAGACCACGCGCGCAACCTCCGACGTGGCCGCGCAGATCGGCAATATCCAGCGCGCCTCGCAGGAGGCCAATGGCTGTATCGGCGGGATGGCGGAGGCGACCCGCGAGGTCTGCGCCATCGCCTCGTCCATCGCGCTTTCGGTCGGCTCGCAGGGCGAGGCGACCCGCGAGATCGCGCGGAATGTGCAGGATACGTCGAACCGCACCCGCGAATTGTCGCAGGTGATCGAGGAAGTGCGCTCGGCCTCGCGCCAGTCCGGCGATTCCGCCGAACAGGTGCTGCAATCGGTGACCGATCTTTCCAACCAGATCGACAGCCTGCGCCGCGAATGCGACAGTTTTCTCGCGCAGGTCCGGGCGGCCTGACTGGGCTTGGACGGTCCGGCGCCTGAAAAACAGGCGTGATCAGATTCCGGTCGCGCTGCCCGAACTTTTGGGCGAAAACAGAAGCGGGACTTTCGCGCCGGAGCCGCCGCCATGCCTGTCCAGTCCAGCCTGTCCGGGGTCGAAGGCCTGTTGCTCGATCTCGATGGCGTGGTCCATATCCGCGACAAGCCCGTTCCGGGTTCGCTCGACGCCATCGCCCGCCTGCGCGCGGCCAGAATCCCGTTCCGCTTCGTCACCAACACCACCCGCCGTCCCCGCCGCAGCATAGCCGAGGGCCTTGCCGCGATCGGGCTGGACGTGACCGAGGAGGAGATTTTCACCCCCGCGAGCCTGATCCGCGCGCGCCTGACGAGTCGAGGCCTCGCGCCGCTGCTCGTCATCCATCCCGATCTGCAGGAAGATTTCGTCGGGCTGAAACAGGGCGCGGACGCCGTGGTGATCGGCGACGCCGGCGACTATTTCACTTATGACGGGCTGAACCGCGCCTTTCGCGCGCTGCTCCATGGCGCGGAATTTTTCGCTCTGGCGCGCAATCGCAATTTCCTCGACCACGACGGCGAATTGAGCCTCGATGTCGGCGGCTTCGTCGTCGGGCTGGAATATGCTTCCGCGCGCGAGGCCATCGTGATCGGCAAGCCGTCGCCGGATTTCTTTCACGCCGCGGTCGAGGCCTTGGGCGTTCGCGCGGGCCGCGTGCTGATGGTCGGCGATGACGCCGAGGCCGATGTCGGCGGCGCGATGGCCGCTGGCCTGCGCGGCGCCCTCGTGAAAACCGGCAAATACCGCGCCGGGCAAGAAAAGAGCCTTGCGCCGCCGCCCAACCTTGTCGCCGACGATCTCGCGGAAATCGTCGCGCTTCTACTGGAGGTTTAATTCATGAGCGCGGAAGGGCTGACCATATTGCCGAGCGCCCATGGCGCCCGCGATACCATGGATCGGCTGGCGGCCGAGGTCGTCGCCGCCGGAATGACGATTTTCGCCCGCATCGATCACGCCGCCGGCGCCGCCGCGGTTGGGATGACGATGCCGCCGATGGAGGTTTTGGTGTTCGGCGCCCCCAAGGCCGGGACGCCGCTGATGCTGGCGGCGCCGACCATTGGAATCGATCTGCCGCTCAAGGCGCTGGTCTGGCAGGATGAGGCCGGCGCCGTCTGGCTGGCTTATAACCGGCCGGCATGGATTGCCGAACGCCACGGGGCGGCGGGGAAGCCGGCCGTACAGGCGATGGCCGACGCTCTCGCCCGGGTCGCGGAATTAGCGGCAAATTAGGTCATTTCAAGGCTGACGCCCTCCGGCGTCAGGGTCACGCTGCGATAGAAACAGGATTTGCGGCCGGTGTGGCAGGCCTTGCCGTCGCCGCCGGCCTCCACGCGCAGCAGGATCGCGTCCTGGTCGCAATCGACGCGCATTTCGATCACCTTCTGAACCTGGCCGGAGGTGTCGCCCTTGCGCCAGAGTTCGTTGCGCGAACGCGACCAATAATGCGCCACGCCGGTTTCGAGGGTTTTTTCCAGCGCCAGCGCATTCATATAGGCCAGCATCAGGATCTCGCCGGTGGCGGCTTCAGTCGTCACGCAGACGATCAGGCCATGGGCGTCGAATTTCGGCGTGAAGGCCGCGCCTTCTTCGAGGATTTTCTTGTCCGCGGAAGGAGCGGGAAAGGGCATGGTCTTGTCTCTTGCGTCATTGTCAAAAGAAGGGCCGCGTTCCACCCCCTCTCCCCGTTTACGGGGAGAGGGCAGGGGTGAGGGGCGGGCCACAGAGCGCGGTGTGAGCAGTATGTGCTCCCATTGCCGCTCGGCGCCTCCTCCGACATTGAAGCCGGCCGCACGGCCCCCTCACCCTAACCCTCTCCCCGCCTGCGGGGAGAGGGGACGAGCGTTACCTTCCGCGCACGAGGCTCAGGAAGCGCGCCTGTTCGGCTGGATCGGTCTTGAACGGGCCGGAAAACTGCATGGTCACCGTGAGCGCGCCGGGCTTGCGCACGCCGCGCATCGACATGCACATATGCTCCGCCTCGACCAGCACCGCCGCGCCGCGCGAATGCAGCCGCGCGTCGAGCGCCGCCAGAATCTGCGCCGTCATGGTCTCCTGGGTCTGTAGCCGGCGGGCGTAGACATCCACCAGCCGGCCGAGTTTGGAGAGGCCGAACACGCCGCCATCCGGGTAATAGGCGATATGGGCCTTGCCGAAAAAGGGCGCCATATGGTGCTCGCAATGCGAGAAAAACGGGATGTCCCGCACCAGAACCATCTCGCCATAGCCCTCGACCTCCTCGAACACCGTGTCGAGGATCGGGCCGGGGTCCTGCCCGTAGCCGGCGAAAATTTCCTCATAGGCCTTGGCGACGCGCGCCGGCGTGTCGCGCAGGCCCTCGCGGTCCGGATTGTCGCCCGCCCAGGCCAGCAGGGTGCGGACGGCGGCTTCGGCCTCCGCGCGGCTGGGGCGGCGAGGGGCCGCCGGCGCCAGCGCCGCGATCTTGGCTTTCGCTTGTGTTTTTGGGGCGCCCTGTTCGGACGCGCGGGACCGCGCCTTGGCGACGGCGCGCTTGCGCGGCCGGGACAGAGCGGAATTCACCAGATCGTCCAACAAAATCTCCTGGGTGAAAGGCAGCCGGGGCTTGGCCCTGTCGCGCGGATCCGGCGCGGCCCCAGGCGCGCCGCGGAGGCTGAAATCGCCGCAAGGGTCCAGATGCGCGGCGCATAGCCGTTGATATAGGCTCTAGGCGCGTCGTTTCCAGCGGTCAAATCAAATCCGTTTCGTCGCTTTGGTCAGCCAGGCGCGTTCGGCGGCGTCGAGATGCGGCGCCAGCGCCGCGCGCACCCGGGCGTGATAGGCGTTGAGCCAGGCTCTTTCGTCCGGCGTCAGCAATTTCGGCTCGATCAGCCGCTGGTCGATCGGGACCAGCGTGAGCGTCTCGAAGCCGAGCATGTCGCGCTCGGCGCCCTTGATCGCGCGTTGTTCCACCGCGACCAGATTTTCGATGCGGATGCCGAAGGCGCCCTCGCGGTAATAGCCCGGCTCGTTGGACAGGATCATGCCCGGCTCCAGCGCCACGCCGCCCAGTTTGGAAATGCGCTGCGGCCCCTCATGCACCGAGAGATAGGAGCCGACGCCGTGGCCGACGCCATGGTCGAAATCGAACCCGGCTTCCCATAGCGGACGCCGCGCGAAGCCGTCGATCTGGGCGCCGCTCGTCCCATTCGGAAAGACCGCTCGCGCGATGGCGATATGGCCCTTCAGCACCAGCGTATTGGCGCGCCGCGCCGCTTTGCTCGCCTGCCCGACGACGAGCGTGCGGGTAATGTCGGTGGTGCCGTCGAGATATTGCGCGCCGGAATCGACCAGATAGACGCCCTTGCTGATCCGCGCGTTGGATTTTTCCGTGACGCGATAATGCGGCAGAGCGGCATGGGCGTTCGAAGCGGAAATGGTCGGGAAGGAAATGTCGCGCAGGGCGCCGTTTTCGCGGCGGAAGGTTTCGAGCGCCTGCGCCGCCGCGATTTCGGTGAGGCGTCCACGCGGCGCGGTCTTGTCGAACCAGCACAGGAAGCGCGCCACGGCCACGCCGTCGCGCAGATGGGCCGCGCGGGCGCCGGCCAGTTCGGCGGCGTTCTTGCGCGCCTTCATCAGGGCGATCGGATCGGTCCCGATTTCGGCCTTGCCGCCGGCATCTTCAAACAATGCGGTCAGACGGCGCGGCGCGGCGCCGGCGTCGAACAGGATGGTCTGCTTCTTCGCGCCCAACTCCTTGAGCAGATCGGGCAGGGCCGAGGGCGGCGCCAGATGCGCCAGTTTGGCCAACGCGCTCGCCGTGCGCGGCATCAGCTTCTCGGGCTCCAGGAACAGGCGCGGCTTGCCCTTGCGCGGGATCAGCGCATAGCCGAGCGCGATCGGCGTATGCGCTACATCGGCGCCGCGCAGGTTGAAGGCCCAGGCCAGCGCATGCGGGTCGCTGACCAGAAGCGCATCGGCGGTCAGGCTTGCGGCGACGCGCGAAAGCTTTTTGGCCGCGCTTTCGCCGGCATATTTGGGCGGATGCAGCACCACGCGGCCGCTGGGCTGCGCCGGGCGGTCGCTCCACAGGCCGTCGATCGGATTTTCCTCGATGGGAACGAGGAGTGCGCCGGCCTTGTTCGCCGCCGTTTCGAAACGCTGGATCTGGCCATGGGTGTGCAGCCAGGGGTCGAAGCCGATCCGCGCGCCCTTTTTGGCGTTTTTCGCGAGCCAATCCGAGGGCGAAATCTCGGCGAGCGGCACGACCGTGAAAGCCTTGGCGTCGACCTGTTCGCGCGCCTGAATGGTGTAGCGGCCGTCGACGAATAGAGCGGCCTTGTCGGCCAGCACGATGACGAAGCCGGCGCTGCCGGTGAAGCCGGCGAGCCAGGCCAGCCGCTCCTCGCAGGGCGCGACATATTCGTTCTGATGGGCGTCGGCGCGCGGGACGAGGAAGCCGTCGAGCTTCATCGCCTTCAGCCGCGCGCGCAACATTTTGAGACGGGGGGTGCCGAGCGAGGGGTTTGTCGCCTCGTCGAAGGTCTGGAAATGGGAGTCGAACATCGGTCCAGACTAAACATATTCAACCGAAAAAGCGATTTGGATATCGCGACGCATCCCGATCGTCATTGCGCTATTTTGGGATCAGCACCTTGTCGATGACATGGATGACGCCATTATCCGCTTCGACATCGGCCTTGACGACATGCGCATTGTTGACCTTCACGCCATGGCGTCCGTCGATGTGAAGCTGTTCTCCTTCGACCGTTTTCACGGAGAGCCGCTTGCCGGCGATTGCGCCCGAAGCAACCTTGCCCGGCACGACGTGATAGGTCAGGACTTTCACGAGTTTCGCCTTGTTTTCCGGCTTGAGAAGGCTCTCGACGGTCCCCTTGGGGAGTTTTTTGAAGGCGTCGTCGGTCGGCGCGAAGACGGTGAACGGGCCGGGCGATTTCAGGGTGTCGACGAGGCCTGCCGCCTTCACCGCAGTCACCAGCGTATTGAACGATCCGGCCGAAGCAGCGGTGTCGACGATATCCGCGGCGCGCGCGCCTGAGTGGATCGTCATGAATGAAAGGGCAAGGGCGCCAACCAACGGGGAAAGGAACCTGTTTGATGACGGAAGCATCACGTCCTCCTGTTTGGATCAACAGCAGGTATTACGCTCGCCCCAAATTATCGGATCACTGTCTGAGCACGTCTGCGCCGCCGCGCAAGGCGACGCCAAAGCAATCATTTGGATCATGTTTTCGTAGTCGTGGGCGCGAAAGCTCTCGGGGGCGGCTCAGCCACCGGTCCGCCGCAGCAGCAGCGTAGCCCAGCCTTCGAGATCGCGCCGGCGCCAGAGATAGAAGCCCTGTGCGCGATAGGCCGCCAGTACGCCGGGCACATCGCGCGCCAACATGCCGGACAGCACGATTTCGGCGTTCGACGCCGCGATGCGCGCCAGCGAGGGCGCCAGCATCCGCAAGGGCTTGGCCAGAATATTGGCGAGGATCAGATCGTAATGGCCGGGCCGGTCGAGCGCCGGATGGTCCACGCCCTTGGCGATCACTGGACGCAGCCATGGATTGGCGCCATTGAGCAAGGCGTTGCTGCGGGTGGCCGCCACCGCATCGGCGTCGATATCGCCCGCGGCGACTGGCGCGCGCAAGGCGCGGGCGACGGCCAGCGACAGCACGCCGGTGCCGCAGCCGACGTCGATCACGGCTCTCGGCCGCCGGCGCTTCAAAATCTCGTCGATGAACAGCAGGCAGCCGCGCGTGGTGCCGTGATGGCCGGTGCCGAAGGCCAAAGCCGCCTCGATCTCCAACCCGATGTCATTGGCTTTGACGCGGTCGCGGTCATGCGCGCCATGCACCAGGAAGCGCCCGGCGCGGACGGCGGACAAGCCCTCGAGCGCGGCGGCGATCCAATCCTTCTGCTCGACGCGGCCGAATTCGACCTTTTGCGCCAGTTCCTCGCCCACCGCCACGGCGACCAAGGCGCGGACATTGGCTTCGTCGGGCGCGTGGCCGAAATAGACCTCGACCAGCCACGGCGTCGCGGCCCAGCTCTCCGTCGAGGCCTTCTCCTCGAAGGCGGCGGCGGCGGTTTCGGCGGGGTCGAAGGTCTCGACCACGAGATCGGCGACGGCGCGGGCCTGGTCCTCGTCGCAGCGCAGGCGCAGCACGTAAGCCGCGTTATTGGGGGGCAATCCTTCGAGCATGGCGCGGAGGTATCACGGGATTGGGCGCAAGTCGATGCAGTTGCGCGCGGCCGGGCTTCGGCTAAGGTTGAGCGGGGACACGGGAGGCGTCCATGCGTTTCGCCGCAGCGGCTGCAATCTTTCTGAGCTTTGCCTGTCCGGTGTTGGCCGAGGACGCCAATCTTTCCGACAAGCCGCCGGCCGCGTCGCCTGAAAATCAGGCCGAGAGCGCGGCGGCGCCGCCCGAGGCGGTCATCGGCTTCGGCGTGAGCCGTCCGGAATGTCAGGAATGGACGGACGGCTGCGTGATCTGCAAACGCGGCGCGGACGTGGTCGCGTGCTCGACGCCCGGCATCGCCTGCCAGCCGGTCGCGCCGGTTTGCAAGGACCCCGCGAAATAGATTTCGGAAATCACATGCCGGGCGCGCCCTTCAATATGTCGTCCGCCTTTTTCTTCTGTTCCTTCGTCAACATCCCATAGAGCGGTCGAACCGCCGCCTCCATCGCGCGAAGGGAGTCCAACTGCTCCGTCAGACGCGTCTCCATCAGCCTCATGGAATCGAGAAGATTCGCCGAAGCGAGCGTGCGGGCCTGTTCCTGCGCGGCCAGACAAGAGGCGGTCTTCCTCTGTTTGTCGG